>QHSV01000253.1 GCA_003221655.1 Candidatus Rokuibacteriota bacterium | reverse complement strand
CTCGACTCGGCGACGCGCGGGCCGACCCCGTTGTGGAAGCTGAGCGCGTAGAGCGGGATGTATACCACGCGCTCGTTGGCGAGTTGCTGGATCCGATGGAGCAGCGCCTGACGCTTGCCGCGGTCCAGCTCGCGCGCCTGCTGCTGGAAGAGATCGTCGATGTCGGGATAGCCGCCCGCGGCGAAGGTCCCGCCCGACACCAGGTAGTTCTCGACCCGCGTCGCGGCGTTGCCGTAGCCGCCGGCACCGCAGAACACGAGGTTCTTCAGCTTCTTCTCCCGCTGCGCCGTCAGGTACGCCGCGCGCTCCATGGTGCGGAAGCGCGCCCGGATACCCACCTGCCCGAGATAGTTGAGCACCGCCTCGGCGGCGGTCGCGAACTGCACCGTGCCGACCATTTCACCAGCGTCGAAGCCGTTCGCGTAGCCGGCCTCTTTGAGAAGCTGGCGGGCCTTCGCGGCGTTGTAGGCGTGCGGCTCGGTCAGCAGGGCGAACTCGAGCACCGCGGGGATGATCGAGCCGATCGGTTTCGAGGCGCCGAGCGATTCGCTGTCGGTGATGGCCTTGCGGTCGATGGCGTGGCTGGCGGCGAGTCGCACGCGCACGTCGTGCCAAGGGGATTTCGTGTCCCACTGGTCCATCATGCAGATCGACGTGACCCACTGCCCGCCCGACGCGATCAGACGCAGGTTCGGCGTGCGGCGAGCCTCTTCGGCGAGCGGTCCCGAGACCAAATAGGCGATGTCCACTTCGCCGTTTTTCAGCATCGCCAGGCGGGTGGATTCCTCCGGCACCATCTTCATCACCAGGCGCTTGACCGACGGCGTCTTCCGCCAGTACTTCTCGTGCGCCTCGAGGACGATCTCGACGCCCGGCTGGTGGCTGACCAGCCTGTACGGCCCGGCACCGACCGGGTGCTTCTTGAACCCGTCGTCACCGACCTTCTCGACGTACTTCCGCGGCACGATCCACGCCGCCCCCGTGGCCGGGGTCGCGTAGAAGTTCAGGAAGTCCGGCCAGGGTTCGTGCAGGACGAACCGAATGCGGTTCGGCGCGACGGTCTGAATCGTCTTCACCTTCGCCTTGAGAATCTTGGCGCCGGCGCCCCGGTAGCGCTCGAAGCTGAACTGGACGTCGTCCGCCGTCAGCGGCTCGCCGTTGTGAAAGACCGCGCCCCGGCGCAGCACGAACTCGTAGCTGAGTCCGTCGGGGCTTTCCGTCCAGGACTCGGCGAGGCTCGGCGCCATGGGGTTTTGCGGCATCGGCTTCACGAGCGCGTCGTGGAGCGCCTCCTGCACCATAAACGGCGTGGCGATGCCTGTGTTGTCCGCGGGATCGAACCAGGCGGGCGCGACCGTCACGTGCATGGCGTATGTGAGATCCCCCTGCGGCGGGGCGGTCGGCTGGGCGAGCGCCCCTTGAACGACGGCGCCGCCGGCGAGGCCACCGAGACTCATGGCCAGGAGGGCGAGACCAAAACGAGGGATCATTCGGATTCCTCCGTTGTCTTCATCGCGCATGGGTCCGGGGATCGAGCAGATCGCGCAGGGCATCACCCGCCAGGTTGAGCGCCAGGACGACGGCGAAGATCGCGAGCCCGGGCAACAACACTACATGGGGACTCAGGATGACGAATTGCCGTCCCGTCGCCAGCATGCTGCCCCAATCGGCGGTCGGTGGCTGGGTGCCGAGCCCGAGGAAGGACAGACCGGCCGTCGCCAGGATCTTGGCGCCGACGTCGAGGCTGAACGCCACGATGACCGGCGACAGCAGGTGGGGCAGGACGTGGCGCCCGAGGATCAGCGAATCGGTAGCGCCGAGCGCACGGGCCGCCTCGACGAACTCGCGCTCGCGCAGCGACAGGACCACGCCGCGCACGAGGCGTGTGTAGATCGGAAAGCCGACGATCGCAATGGCGATCATCGCGTTGCGGAGGCCGGGGCCGAGCCCGGCAACGATGGCGATGGCGAGCAGGATGTACGGGAACGCCATCAAGATGTCGGTCAGGCGCATCACCGCCGTCTCGATCCAGCCCGTATA
The DNA here is from genome assembly GCA_003221655.1 of Candidatus Rokuibacteriota bacterium. Classification (GTDB taxonomy): domain Bacteria; phylum Methylomirabilota; class Methylomirabilia; order Rokubacteriales; family CSP1-6; genus AR31. The sequence continues at coordinate 33,093 of QHSV01000253.1, read as the reverse complement.
GAAGCCGCCGAGAATCCCCAGCGTCACCCCGATCAGCATCGCCGCCGCTGCCGTGCCCATCCCCGCCAGCAGCGACACCCGCCCGCCCCACACCAGCCGCGCCAGCAGGTCGCGCCCGAACTCATCGGTGCCGAGCCGATGGCCCGGCGTCAGCGGCGGTCGCAAGCGGTTGGGCGTGTCCACCGTGTCCGGGTCGAGCAACGGCAGCCAGGGCGCGAGCAAGGCCAGGAGCACCGCGGCCAGCAGGGTGAGCACGGCCAGCACCGCCAGGCGATTGCGTCGCGAAATTCGAGCGAGCGCGCGCGACCAACCCGAGGCGTCGGCGCCACGCTCGACCGCGTCCGCGACCGTCGCGACCCGCACACTCATGGCGTCCCCACCCTCACTCGTACCGGATGCGCGGGTCGAGCCACGCGTAGAGGAGGTCCACGGCGAGGTTGATCAAGACGAAGCTCAGCGCGACCACCAGCACACAGCCCTGCACGAGCGGAAAGTCGCGAGCGAGAATGCCCTGAACCATCAAGGTGCCGACGCCCGGCCAGGCGAAGACGGTCTCGGTCAGCACGGCGCCGCCCAGCAGGTAGCCGGCCTGGACGCCGACGACCGTGACGATGGGAATCAGCGCGTTCTTCAGTCCATGGCGCAGCACGACCGCGCGCTCGACGACGCCCTTGGCCCGCGCCGTCCGGATGTAGTCCTGGCCAAGCGTCTCCAGCATCGTGCTGCGCGTGAGTCGCGCGATGATGGTGACAGAGGCCGCGGCCAGCGTGACGGCGGGCAGTACCAGGTGAACGAGCAGGTCGCCGAGGTCTCCGCCGCCGTACGGAGAGAACATGCCCGAGGCCGGCAGCCAGCCGAGCCAGAGCGCGAAGACCACCATCAGCACGATACCGAGCCAGAAGACCGGCATGCTGGCGCCGAAGAGCGAGGCCACGGCGCTGAGCCGGTCGAGCAGCGAGTTCGGCCGGGTGGCGGAAGCGACGCCGAGCGCGACACCGCCCACGGTCGAGAGCAAGAGCGCAGCGCCCGTGAGGACGAGGGTTGCCTGGAAGCGTCCGAGCACCTCGGCCAGCACCGGACGCTTCATCCAGATCGAGCGGCCGAGGTCGCCGCGCACGACCAGTCCGAGCCACCGGACGTATTGAACATAGAGCGGCTCGGTCAAGCCGAGGTCGGCGCGCAGGCGAGCCAGATCTGCGTGGGTCGCCTGCGAGCCGAGCATGATCTCCGCCGGGTCCCCCGGGGCCAGATGGAGGACCATGAAGATGATGATCGACACGCCCAGGAGGACCGGCACCAGGAGCAACAGGCGGCGGACGAGGTATCGTCTCACCGCTCAGAGAGCCTCACTTCAGCGAGATCGTCTCGACGCGGAGGTCGAAGCTCGGGTGGAGCTTGAGACCCTGAACGCGCTTGGCGTGCGCGGCGGTCTGGATCTCGTGGTCGATGAAGATCCAGGGCGGATCGTCGACCAGGATCCGCTGGGCCTCGCGGTAGAACTCAGCGCGCTTGCCCTGGTCGGTCGTGAGCCGCGCCTGGTGCAAGACCTCGTCGAAGCGCGCGTTCTTGTAGAGGGCGCGGTTCGGCCCGGTGGGCGTCCACTGGCTCGAATGAAGCAGTGGGTACATCACCATGTCCGGGTCTTCGTTGCCGGCCATCCATGAAAGCGCGAACAGTTCCTGCTCCTTCGTCCGTAGCTTGGCCAGATAGGCGCCCCACTCCATCGTCTGGAGCGCCACGGTGACGCCCACCGCCTTGAGGTTGGACTGGATCACCGTCGACATCGCGACCGGCGACTGCATCCCCGAGCCCGACTCCGGCACCCAGAGGGAAGTGGAGAAGCCGTTCGGGTAGCCCGCTTCGGCGAGGAGCTTTCGGGCGCGCTCGGGGTCGAAGGGGTAGGGCTTCAGCATGGGTTCGGCGCCCCACGTGGCCGGCAACACCGGCCCCCTCGAGAGCGAGCCCGTGCCCTTGAGGACGTCGCGCACGATCGCGTCCTTGTTCACCGCGTAGTTCAGCGCCTGCCGGACGCGCTTGTCGTCGAACGGCTTCTTCTGGTTGTTGATCCCGAGATACCAGACGTGGGCACCGACCTGCTTGAGCAGCGTCACCCTGGCGTTCGCCTCGAGCTGGCCCACAAAGTCGGGCGGCACGCCGACGATGACATCGAGCGAGCCGGTCAGGAGCTCGGTGAGCCGCGCCTGATCTTCCACGATCGGCCGGTAGACGACGCGATCGATCTTGACCGGATAGCGCCAGTATCTCGCATTCTTCTCCAGCACGACCCGCTGGCCGCGATCCCACGACACGTACTTGAACGGCCCCGTGCCGACGGGCTGGAGCGCGTAGTCCGCGCCGAACTTCTTCACGGCCGTCGGGCTCACGACCGACGCCGCCCCGGCCGTCAGGACGGCCAAAAATGACGCGCGCGGCTCCTTCAGCACGAATTCGACGGTGGACGGATCGACGACCTCCACGGCCTTGACGTTGCCGAAGTTGTAGTTGGCGAATGGATACTTGCCCAGCTTGCTGAAGGGATGGTCGGGGTCGATCTGCCGCTCGATGGCCGTGCCGTCGTGGAACGTGATGCCCTTGCGGAGCTTGAACGTGTAGCGGAGACCATCCTTCGACACCGTCCACGATTCGGCCAACGCGCGTCGTGCACCTCCGTCCGGAGAGCGAGAGTCGATCGCGCCGTCAACTTATACGATCGAAGGAGGGCGCGCAAGGCACGGGACGCAGGCACGGGACGCGATTCGAGCACGGAGGCGATTCGAGTTCCTCACCTCTGCTAGAATTCGCGCAGCCATCGACGAGGAGACGCTGTGGCCAGATTCAACGAGTCCTACCTGAACCTCAACCAGAGCTACCTCTTCGCCGAGATCCGGCGCCGGACGAAAGTGTTCACCGACGCCCATCCCGACGTCCGGGTGATCGACCTCGGGGTCGGCGACGTCACCCTGCCGCTGCCCCCTGCCGTGATCCGCGCCATCCACGAGGCCACCGACGACATGGCGCGCCGCGAGACCTTCAAGGGCTACGGCCCGTACGTCGGATACGAATTCCTGCGCGCCGAGATCGCCAGGCACGATTTCGGCTCCCGGGGCGTCACGCTCGGCGTCGACGAGGTCTTCGTGAGCGACGGCGGCAAGAGCGACAGCGCGAACCTCCAGGAGATCTTCGCCCCGGACTGCGTGATCGCCCTGATGGATCCGGTCTACCCGGTGTACGCCGACAGCAACGTGGTCGCCGGGCGCACCGGGCGCGCGGACGCGGGCGGCCGCTACGCGGGCATCGTGTATCTCCCCTGCACCGCGGAGAACAACTTCCAGCCGGCGCTGCCCCGCCGGCACGTCGATCTGATCTACCTCTGCTACCCCAACAACCCCACCGGTGCCGTGGTCACGCGCGAGGCGCTCACGCGCTGGGTCGAGTATGCACGCGCCGAGGACGCCGTCATTCTGTACGATGCGGCCTACGAGGCTTACATCGTCGATACCGAAGTGCCCCACTCGATCTACGAGATCGATGGAGCGCGCGAGGTGGCGATCGAGTGCCGGAGCTTCTCGAAGAACGCCGGGTTCACGGGCATGCGGCTCGCCTACACGGTCGTGCCGAAGGAGATGCGCGGACGCGGAGTCGACGGCACACCGATGAGCCTCAACACGCTCTGGGCGCGCCGCACGGCGATCAAGTCCAACGGCCCGCCGTACATCATCCAGAAGGCCGCCGCCGCCGTGTACACGCCCGAGGGCCAGCAGCAAGTCCGGGCGCTGATCGACTTCTACATGGAAAACGCGCGGATCATCGGCGGGGGACTCGCGGCCGCCGGCTTCACCGTCTATGGCGGGCGCAACGCGCCGTACCTCTGGGTCCGCACGCCGCCCGCCGTCTCGTCGTGGGACTTCTTCGACAAGGTCCTGGCGGAGGCGCACGTGGTCGGGGCGCCGGGCGCCGGGTTCGGCCCGAGCGGCGAGGGCTACTTTCGCCTCACCGCGTTTGGCTCACGCCCGCAGACCGAAGAGGCCGTCGAGCGGATCAAGACGCGACTGTAAGGGCCCCCTGCCCCGCCTCGTCGGCGCCCCGCTTCTGCGAGGTGGTCAGCGTCTGGGCGAGCTGCGCCGCGGTCGTCGGTGCCATGCGGTGCTTCTTGCCGAGCTCGAGCACCACTTGGAACAGCTGCGAGTAGCGGACGATCGTCGCCCGCGCGTGGTTCACCTCCAGGCGGCAGAGTGGGTGGGTGAAGACGATGAGGGACTCCACCCACCGCAAGGCCGTGGGCGCCAGGTCGGGATGCCGCTCGCTCAGGAAGTATCTCACCGAGCACGCTCCGGAGTTGACCTGCTGGCTGACGCTCTTTCGCCGATAGCCGTTGATGGACCAATCGTCGCCCCAGCACCGGATGTTCCCCGCGAACCGCTTCGTCTCGATGACCACCACCCCGCACGGGCCGATCAGCACGTGGTCGATGTTGCCTCGCGCTAGGCCCAGGGTGACGTCATTGACGAGCCAGTAGTCGTCGGGCAGGCCGCGGAGCAGATCGACGACGAGACGCTCGCCGAGGCGGCCCTTGCGGACATTCCGCAAGCGACGCGTGACGGGTCGGCCGAGCCGGAGCGCCGTCAGCACGGCGACCATCCCGGCTCCGAGATACAGGGGCCGCCCCCCAGGAGTCTCGACGGCAACGATGATCCCCGCCGTCGCGAGCCCGAGCAGAGAGGCGAGCGCCATCCACAACCGCTGTTCGCGGCCCCCCAGGTAGCGTCCGCCGACCCGCACCAGACGCATCTCAGCCCAGGCCCGAGATGATCGGCGGGCGGGCGCTGATCGCCATTGTCAGTATCGCCATTGTCAGTATGGAGACGTCCACGCGGGACCGGACTCTGCGGCATTCAGCGGGGCGGCGAACTCGCCGGCCGGTCTCGGTCGGGCGCGGGCTTCGCCGAGCACAGCGCCGACCGCCCGACCGGCTTCCTTGGCGAAAACCCGCACCATACCGACCGTCGTCCGTTCGTCGAAGACGGCGAGCAGGATCGCCTCCTTGTCGACCGTCGAGACGTGGATGGACCACTTCGCCCCCTCGTGGAACAGCATGGTGAACTCGGTCTCGCCGAGCAGCTGGGCCATCGCGGCGGTGGAGCTGAAGGCGGCGGCCGCGAGCGCCGAGATGGACACCGTGTCGAGGGTCCGCGAGCCACCGCCGTCCATCGCCAGGAGCTGACCCCCGCGGTCGATCAGGAGCGCCTCCCCGGCGCCTGAATCACCGAGGAACCTCGTGAGGATCTGGGTGATGCGCGTCGCGTCCTCTTCCTGGATGACCCTGTCACGAGGCTTCATTGCGTCCCTCACGGGCGCCCCCGAATTCGCTCGCGAGAGCCATGCGGGAGACGGTGTTGAGCGTGTCGAAGACTCCCTTCCCTTCGATGGCCGACGCCTCGAAGAACGGGACTCGCTTGGCCCGGCGGTTGAGGACGAACTCCAGATACTCCACCGGCGCGACGTTGGGCAGGTCACGCTTGTTGTACTGCAGGACGTACGGAATCTCGTCGAGGGTGCACTCGTACTCGCGGAGGTTGGCCTCGAGGTTGCGCAGGCTCTCGACGTTTTCGCGGAGACGCTCGAACTGCGAGTCGGCAACGAACACGAGACCGTCGACACTGCGCAGGACCAGCCGGCGCGTCATGTTGTACTGCACCTGCCCCGGCACGGTGTAGAGCTGGAACCGGGTTTCGAACCCGCGAACCGTGAGCGCCGACACCGGGAGAAAGTCGAAGTAGATCGTGCGGTCGTCGCCGGTCGCCAGCGAGATCATGTTGCCCTTGTTGTCGTGGGGCAGGCAGCGGTGGATGTGCTGGAGGTTGGCGGTCTTCCCCGCGAGACCCGGCCCGTAGTACACGATCTTGAAGTCGATGATCTTCTTCGCGTAGTTGATGACCGACACGGCTCAGCCCCGCACGATCGCGCCCAGGCGCGTCGCCGCGCGGTCCAGCTCGATCCGCGCCAGGCCCGGCCGGTCGATGGGCCCGCCGCCAACGAGCATCGCCGCCCGCCCGGGCACGCCATCCATGGCCCGCACGACGAGGCGGTGCCCTCCTACTCGCAGAATCACCGACGACACCTGGCCGATCTCGGCCTCTTCCAGCGCCGCGTAAAGGTCCCGCGCGAACTGGGCCAGCGGCATGGCCTCGAGGGAGCGAGGAAGGAAGAGACAGGCGCGGAGCGAGCCGGCCGTGTCGCGCAGCATGGTCGGTGCCACCGGACCGAACGCCGTCAACGAACCCGCCAGCTCGCGCACCGACTGGGGCACGCTCGTGGCGCGCAGCTCCATCTCTTCTGCGGGATTGCCGACCGGGCTCGAGTGACCTCCATTTTCGGCGGGTACTCGAGCTTCACCGGCGGCGCTACGCGAGAGCCGCTCCAGCCATGCGAGCGACGCGCGAGAGCGGACCGCCGTCACTAGGAGCGCGCCGCCGGCACCCGACGACCCGAAGGGGGTCAGCACGATCGTCGCCTCGGCCCCCGTGAGCGTGGCCTGCGCCACGGGGTCGGACAACCGCGCGTCCGCGAGGAACGGTACGACGCGCGCGGCCGTCCGCGCGACGGAATCTTCGCGGAGCGTCGGCGCGACGACGGTGACGAGCGTCGTCCCGGCCCCGTCGCGCTCGCCGATCTCGAGCCCGTTCATCAGCGGCGCGAGCAGCGCGGCGATGCGTCGCGCCTCGGCCGTCCGGCCGCGATCCGCCAGCGTTTCTGCTCCGCGCTCGGGCTGCGGAGGCTCCTCTTCCACGGGCAGCTCGGGCTCCGCGGGGGCCAGGGGCTCCACGAAGAGCTCCGGCTCCGCGACCGGCTCCGGCTCCGTGAGGCCCTCGGGCTCGGCCGAGGCTTCGGGCTCGGCCGGCGGCTCCGGCTCCTCGCGAGACTCCGATACTGGGGGAGGCTCGGGTTCTGCAACCGCTACCGCCGCGGGCTCGGCCGGCGCCCTCGTGTCGACCGCGGGAGTCTCCGACGGTGGCGGCACGTGCGGCTGGAACGGCGGCGGGAACTCCTCGATGCCGAAGACGTCGGCGGCCGGCGTCGAGAGCGCGAGCAGCTCTGCCGGGATCTGCGGCACCACCTCGTCGAGCGGGAGCAGCAGCGAGCGGTGAGGCAGCCGACCGGCGATCTCCTCGTGCGACAGCGCGAGCTCGTCGCGCGGGAACTGATCGGCGACGACCTCCCACTTCACCGGCGCGAGCGCCTCGCCGAGATACGGAAGCAAGAGACGCCTGGGAACGAGGAGAGAGACCCCCGGACGGAGCGTGGCGTGCAAGCCTTCGCGACCACGAGCGAACATCTCGAGGGGCAGCTGATCCGCGATCCGGCCGAAGGAGATGCGGATCATCGGCTCCCCGGTCTCGGGCCGCGCGAGCGCTCTGGTCGGAGGCGCGGGCGGGGCCGGCGCCGACGGCGTCACGACGGGCTGGGGTACCGATGGTGACGCCACGACGGGTTCGACGCCGCGCGCGAACGCCGACGATGAGACGGCCGGCACGCGCCGCAAAGGAGGTATGGACGGCGCCCGCGCCGCCGCGCCACCAGGCACCTCGGCGCGGCGCCGTGGCGTCGCGCGCGCCTCGGCACGTGGCGCCGGACGGGGCGATGACAGCAACGGACGCAGGCGCGCGAACACCAGGGGCGCGGCGGTGAGCTGGAGCAGCGTCACCGCCGGCGAGCCCCAGAGCGCGAACGCGACCGCCGACCCGAAGTCCAGGAGGTCCGAGATCGTGTAGAGGGCCCCCGTCGCCGCGACCAGCAGAGCATGGAGTCCACACATCGCCACCGCGGCGCCCAGCACCCGCCGCAGCGAGAACGGACGCAGGCTCACGAGCCCCACGAGCAGGTAGAACACCGGCGGGATCACCAGCGCCGGGATCACCAGCGACGGCGCCGCCAGCAGCGGGGTCGCCCTGAGACCGCGCGCGTGGAGGACCAGCACCCCGCAGGCGTAGAGCTCGAGACCGAGCCCGAGCTCGAGCCACCAGATCAGCCGAACCCTCGAGGCGCGGCGAATGGCCATCAGAGAGCCCGCACGAGGCCCGGCATGGCTTTCCTCACGTAGTAGCGGACCTTGCCGACCGCGCCTAGATCGGCGACCAGGACGGCCAGCAAAGCCGAAGGTCCTAGGGCGTACAGCAGGAGCGTGCCGGACTCGTATTCGAGCATCGTCCCCACCAGCTGGCCCTGCCCCAGCTCGCGCCCGATGCCCTCGGAGGCCTCGGCGAGACACGACGCGAGCGCGCCGGCCACCTCGTCGGTGTCGGGGGTGAGATCGCCCACCGTCTCGATGAGAAAGCCCTCGCGATCGGTGAGCACCGCGAAGCGAACGCCGGGCGTGCCGGCCAGGGCCGCCAGGCGCTGCTTGAGGGCTCCGCCATCTCGCGCGTCGTCGCGCGACCCGGGCGCGGCGGCGGTCGGGCTCGGCGCCTTCGGCGCCGCGGCGGGCGCCGAATTCGATGCCCTTGGCGGGATGGCGCTCGCGGGAAGCGTCGAGCCGTTGGCCCGCCCAAGGAGGCCATCGACCTTCCGGACGAGATCGTCGACGCCGAACGGCTTGAACATCACCTCGTTGGACCCCACCTCGGCGGCCCGTGCCTGTACGGTGCCGTTGTCGATTCCGGAGATGAGGAGCACGGGCGTCGAGCTGATCGCGGGGTGCGTCCGCACGTACTGGCAAATCTGATACCCGTCCTTGTCCGGGAGGATCACGTCGCAGATCACCACGTCGGGCCGGTCGCGCTCGATCGTCTCGATCGCCTCGGCGCCGGACGCGGCGGAGAGCACGTGCAGGCCACGCCCCTCGAGCGCCTTCTCCACCACCTTCCTCACGCTGAGGCTGTCGTCCACCACGAGGACCTTCTGCATCACACCTCCTCCCTGGAGCGTGGCGCCACGGCCGCGTCCGTGCGGCCGTCGTCGAAACCGGACTCGGCGCTGAGGAGCAGCTGCCTGAGATCCCGGTTGATGGTTCGTCCAGCCTGGTCCGGCCCGGTCTCGAGCGGATTGAAGACGAAGCTTCCGTGCGCGTCGCCGTCGGCCGCGACGACGAGGGCGGCGAACGCCGTCTCACCGATGAGGCCGAAGAACTTCGCGTGCACGACCCGCCCGCGGTCGAAGACGATGACGCCCCGTCCCGACGGCAGCGTGACCAGCAGCTGACCGGTCTTGTGGCCGAGCGCGATCGCCTGGGTGATGTACGGCAGATCCATAACGCCGAGCGACCCCCGTAGGCCGTTGCTCCCCTCGAGCTCCGCGGCGGGCGGAGCGGGCTGGGGTCGAGCAGGCGGACCCGGCTGGGGCCGCGGAACCGGCGCGGGCGTGCCCTGCAACAGCCTGGCTGCCTCGGAGACGATCGTGGCCATCGGCAGGTCCCCCGCGAGCATCTGATCGGGCTTCTCCTCGAGCATGGCCGGGGGCGCGTCATCGCCCGGGCTCGCCAGCAGGAGGAACAGCACGCCTTTCATCGACGGGTCCTTGCGGACGATCGAGCACAGCTCGTAGCCGTCGATGTCGGGGACGCGGACGCGGCTCACGATGAGGTCGGGGCGGTTGCGCTCGAGCATCGTCAGCGCGAACGACCCGCTGGTCACGGCCGCGGTCTCCTTGAAGCCGGCCTGGCCCAGCGCCGCCTGCAGGACGCCGAGGGCGTTGCGGTCGGGATCGATCAGCAGCACGCGTGGCATCGCCTCAGACCCCCGCCCGGATCGGGGCCGCCAGGGATTCGACGAGCTGGACGAAGCTGGCCTCGTCGACCGGCTTGGCGACGTAGTGCTCCACGCCGAGCTCGCGCGCGAGATCCACGTGCTTGGCGCCCGCGCGGGTGGTCAACACCACGACGGGCAGGTCCCTCGTCGTCGGCTCCCGGTTCAGGTCGCGGATCAGCTCGTAGCCGTTGAGGCGCGGCATCTCCAGATCTGTGACAACGACGTCGACGGTGTGCTCGCCGAGCTGCTGCAGCGCCTCGGCGCCGTCCCGCGCGACGACGACGCGAAAGCCCGCCCGCTCGAGCATGCCGCCCACGAACTTCCTCACGCTGACCGAGTCGTCCACGAGCAGGACGCAGCGCCTGCCGTCGGGAGCGGGGGCGCCGAACACGCCGCACTCGCCGCCCGCGTCGCCGGCCCGGGTCGCCGGCGCGGCCACGCTCATCTCGAGGAGCTTCAGGGCGTCGAGCAGCAGGATGACATGCCCCTCGCCGGTCACCGTGGCTCCGGAGAACGGGCCGACGCCCTGCAAGAAGGTGCCGAGGTTCTTGATGACGATCTCTTCCTTGCGCAGGAACTCGTCCACCACCGCGGCCAGGGTCTTCCGTCCGGTGCGGAGCGTGACGACCGACAGGGGTCCGTCGGCGCCGCGGCCCGGGATCCGGAGCAGGCGATCGAGACGCACGAGATCCACCGACCCGCCGTCGATCTCGACCGACTCGGCGCCGTCCGTGGCGCGGATCTCCTCCGGCCGGACGTGGACGACGCTCTTCACCGCCGGCACCGGGATCGCAAGCGTCTCCGGCCCCACCTGCACCATGAGCGCGTCGGAGATGGCGACGGTCAGCGGCAGCCGGATCCTGAAGCGGGTGCCGCGGCCGGCCTCGGTCTGGACTTCGATCTCGCCGCCGAGGCGGCCGACGTTCGTGCGCACGACGTCCATGCCGACGCCGCGGCCGGCGGCGGTGGTTACCGAGGCCGCGGTGGTGAGGCCCGGGAGGAAGATCAGATCCAGGATGTCGCGCTCGCCGAGTCGCGCGAGCGTCTCCGCCGTCAGAAAACCGCCGCGGCGCGCGGCCTCGCTGACGGCTTCGAGGTCGATGCCGCGGCCGTCGTCCGCCACCTCGATGTAGATCGACCCGCCTTTGTGCGCGGCGCCGAGGTGCAGCGTGCCCTGGGGCGGCTTACCCTGCTGGCGTCGGACCTCTTCCGTCTCGATGCCGTGGGCGACAGCGTTCCGCACCAGGTGGATCAGCGGGTCGGCCATCAGCTCCACGATCGTGGTGTCCATCTCGACCGTCTCGCCGCTGACCTCGAGCTCGACGCTCTTGCCGGCCGCCCGCGCCGCCTCCCGGACCACGCGGTCGAACGGCCCGAAGAGGCGGCCGACGGGCACCATGCGCGCGCGGGTGATCTGGCCACGCAGCTCGCCGCTGAGTCGCTGGACGCCGCCCGCGTCCTCGCGCACGACGCGCACGAGCCCGCCGAGCTGGAGCTGGATCTCCGCGAGGTCGCTCGAGATCTCGCCCACCCGGCGCGCCAGCAAGTTGAAGTCGTCGTAGCGGTCGAACTCGAGCTCGGCGAACACGTCTCCGAGCGGCGCCCCCGACGCTGCGCTCCGGTCGGACGGACCTCCGTACCCCGTCGCCTCGGCGGACGGCAGGAAGCGGTTCGCGTACTTGGATTCGAACTCGGCGACGGTCTGTGTCATGCGTGACTGGGTGAACGACAGGAGCTCGCCGGCCTGCTCGAGCTGAATCAAGTGGCGTTCCAGCCGGCTCCGCGTGATCACAAGCTCGCCGACGAGATTCATGAGCGTGTCGAGGCGGTCGAGGCTGACGCGGATGCTCGGACGAAACCTCCGCGCGCCCGCCTCGCGCGGCGACCGCGCGGGCGCGGAAGCGCGCGACGCGACCACCGGCTCGAGCCCGGACGCCGCCTCGGCGACGACCGACTCGCGCGGCGCGCTGGCGCTCTCCGGCACGAGCTCGAGGACGGTCTCCGCCATCGCGGGCGTGTCGGTCAGCGGCGCTTCGAGCGCCGGCAACGCCGCAAGCACCGCCATTGCCCTCTCGTAGGCGGCGGCCCGCCCGTCCGCCGGGTCCTCGCCGCTCCGCACGAGAAGCCTGAGGGCGTCGAGCCCGACGAAGACCGTCTCGATCGCCCCCCGGCCGAGGGGCCGCCGGTGCTCGCGGATCTCGCCGAGCATGTCCTCGATGCGATGCGCGAGGTCACCGATCATTCCACACCCGACGGTGTAGGCGGCGCCCTTGAGCGTGTGGACCGCCCGGAACAGCGTCGCGACCTCGGCGTCGGTCGAGCCATCGTCCTCCAGCGCGACGAGCGACTGGGCCATCGACTCGAGATGCTCGATCGCCTCCGGGACGAAGTACTCGAGTACGTCCGGCTGATCGATGAAGAAGCGGTCCAGCTCGGTGAGCCGCCGCGTCGTCTCCGTGTCCGGCTCGGCCGGCGCCGCCGGCACGATACGATCGAGCGCCTCGGCGATCGCCTCCCCATCCTCGACACCGGTCACGCCGATCACGTCGAGCGCCGTCTTGAGCGAGAGCACCAGGTCGGACAACGCCGCGAGGGCACGCTGATCCTGGGCCGGCGAGGCCGCCGTCCGCTCAACCGTCTCCTCCATCGCCGCGGCGAGCGCCGCCACCTGAGGGAAGCCGCTGAGCGCCGCCGAGCCGCGCAGCCGATGCGTCACCACGACCAGGTGCTCGACCGCCGCCGGCATGCCCGACGAGCGCCCCAGCGCGGCGAGACCGTCCTCGACGGCGGCGAGGGTGTCCCACGCCTCCATCAGGAAGACGCTCAGCAGGAACTGCCGGTCGCCGTCAGCCACGCTGTGTCTCCAGTCGATGACACCTCAGGTGGCCAGCTTGAACCGCGAGAGGCTCGACGTGAGGGCCTGAGCCACGCGAACCACCTGGTCCATCGTTTTGCGGGTCTCGAGGACGGCCTTCTCGGTCTCGACCGCCACCCCTGCGATGGACTGGACAGCGACCGCGCCGCTCTCGACGTCGCGTACTTGCTCCTGGGTCGTCTGCGAGATGTCACGGGCAAGCGCCGCCGACTTCTGGGAGATCTCGCCGATCTGGTGCAGGCGCTCGCCGGCCTCGACGGTGACTTTGAAGCCCGCTTCCACTTCCCGCGTGCCTCCCTCCATCGCCACCACCGCCTGCTGCGTCTCGGCCTGCACCGCCTTGATGAGCACGACGATGTCCTTGGCCGCCTTGCCGGAACGCTCGGCGAGCTTCCGGACTTCTTCGGCGACGACGGCGAAACGCAGGCCGAACTCGCCGGCGCCCGCGGCCTCGATGGCGGCGTTGAGCGCCAGGAGATTCGTCTGCGACGAGATGTCCTCGATCGTGTTGACGATTTCGGAGATCTCGAGCGAGCGGTCGGCGAGGCTCTTGACCTTCTTCGAGATCCCCTGCACCTCGCCGCGGATCCGCTGCATGCCGGAGAGACTCGCCCGCACCGCGCCCTCGCCCTTGGTCGCCGACTCGAGCGTGAGGTTGGCCGCCGCGGCCGACGCCTCGGCGTCCTCGGCGACCCGGCGCATCGAGCGGGTGAGCGCCTCCATCGCGTCGCTCACGCCCACCGCCTCCCGCGACTGCGTCTGGGCGCCGCCGGCCGTCGTCTCCATGGCGCCGATCATCTCCGTGGCGCTCGTCAACACTTGATGCGCGGCCTCGCGCACGTCGTCGATGAGGGTCGCCAGCTCCTCGACCATCACGTTGATGGCGTCGACGACGCTGCCGAGGACGTCCGAGGTCACCTGGCCGCGCCGGGTGAGGTCGCCCCGCGCGATCTCGGTGGCGATGTCGAGGAAGCGGGTGATGTTGCGCTGGAGCTCCTCGCGCTTGCGCCGCTCCTCGTCACGCTCCGCTTCGGTCTGCACCAGCGAGCGCAGGCGCACGACGGTGTCGTTGAACGTCGTCGCGAGCTGCCCGATCTCGTCGCGCGACTTCACGGTCGCGAGCCTGGAAAGGTCGCCCTGGCCCACGCGTTCGGCCACCCGGACGACCTGCGTCACCGGCTTGGTGATGTGGTGGGCGAAGACCACGCCGGCGAGGACCGCGAGCACCGCGACGCCGATGAAGATGAGCAGCAGGTACTGGCCGGACCGAGCCGCGACGGCGGTGATGATCGATCGGTCCATCCCCACGCGGATCGTCCCCAGCTGGCCCGCGAGCACGGGCACGCCGATGTCGATGATCTGCTGGATCGCGCCCGTGACCGGGTCCGGATACGCGATGTCCCTGATCTGCTGTGCCGCCTCCCCGGGCACCAGGTTCTTTTCGACGATGCCGACGGGCACCAGCGGTGAGAAGGTGTGGGCGACCAGCGTCCTCTGCGGGTCGTACACCATGACGTACTTCACGCCGTTGATGGCGCCGAACTGGTCGACGATCCCCTGCACGGTCGAGGCGTCGCGCGTGAGCAAGAGGTCGACGCCGGAGCTGGCCAGGCTCTTCGCGATGGCGGTGCCCTTGGAAGTGAACTCCTCCGTCAGGTTCGTGGTCAGCGCCTGCACGGAGATCCACCAGGTGATCGACGCCAGCGGGACGAGCGTCGCCGCCAGGAACAGGATGATTTTCGGAAGCAGCCCGAATCGCAGCTTGCGTGGCTTGTTCATACTCTCACCGCGGCCGCCCAGTCAGTGATGGGGGCCCATCGTCCGTTCACGACACTAGTGAAGTACACGTTGTCCAGCCCCTGGTGCCGCTCCGGCCCGAAGGTGAGCGGCGCGCCGATCCCGAGGTCGAAGCTCTTGAGCGACTCCAGCGCCTGGCGGAAGCCCACGCGCGTCGGACTCGGTCCGGTGCGGCGCAGCGCCTCGACGATCACCCTGGCGTTGACGAAGCCTTCCAGGCTGCGGAAGCTGAGGCCCTCGGGCGCGTGTTTGGCGTCGCGCAGCGCCTCCGGCACTTGTGGGTTGTGCCTCTCCATCAGCGCGCGGTACTCGGCGACGCCGGGCAGGCTCACGTCGTCGTAGCTCGGCACCACCTGCGAGTTGACGAGCGCCTGGGTGTAGTCGCGCGCGGTGGCCTGGCCGTGCTTGAGGAGCAGGTTCAGCATCGCCTCGGAGCCGACGAACGAGACGTTGGAGATGGGCGCGGTCCAGCCGAGGTCACGCGCGGTCCGGACGAACGCGCCGCAGCCCTGGTAGGAGCCGGTGCACAACACTACGTCCACGCCGGCCCGGCGAAGCGCCTGCACGGCCGGACTCATGTTGTCCTCGAACTTGTCGTGGCGGCGGTACGTCGCCTCGGCGACGATCTTGGTCCCGCGCTGCGCGAGGCCGCGGGCCACGCCGTCGGTCCCGCTGCGGCCGTAGGCGTCGATCTGGTAGTAGACGCCGAACTTGCGGGCGCCGGCCTGCCAGAAGCGGTCGACCAGGGCCATCATCTCCTGGCGGTACGAGGCCCGGATGTTGAAGACCTGCTCGCTGTAGGGTTCCTCGCGCTGCGGCTGGGCGCCGGTGAAGTTGCCGACCAGGATCACCTGGCGGTCGGCGTAGCGCTTGATCACCGGCAGCGCGCGCGTGAGCGTGGGCGTCCCGACGTAGTTCGAGAGGAAGAAGACCTGCTCCTTCTCGACGAGCTCGATCGTGTTCTTGATGCACGGCGTCGGGTCGTAGCCGTCATCGAGCGCGACCACCGAGATCGTGCGCCCGTGCACGCCGCCACGCTGGTTGACGTCGGCGTAGCAGGCTTGCGCCCCGCGGTAGAGCTCGATGCCGAGCCCCGCGGAAGGCCCCCGGAAGGCGGCGCTCATGCCGATCTTGATATCCTTCGCGTTTACGCCGGGAGCGCCGATGACGCGCGGCTCGAGAGTGCTTCGGGCGGGCACCTGCGCCCACGCGGTCAGGCAGTCCCGGCCCACACCACCGACCACCGCCCCGGAAAGGATCTGGAGCACCGTCCGCCGTTTCATCGTCATCTCTCCTCTCTGCGCTCTTCCCGGAGCGCGCGCAGGATCCGACCCGGATCGAGCAACGGCACGAGCCGCTCGCCGTCGGGCAGAAGCCCGAGCGCCCACTGCGCGTAGGGCGGCGGGCTCGACTCGTCGAGCGTCGTGATCCCGCCGAACGCCTCGAGGCTGACGTCCCCGTCGATGACCAGTGCCACCTCGAATCCCTCGGCCTCGATGATCAGCGTCGAGAGCTTGCGCCCGCTGCGGCGCGCCGTGAGCCCCAGCACCACGCGCGGGTCGGCGATAGGCACGATATCGCCGCGCAGGTTCGCAACGCCCACGAGGTGCGGCGGGGCCAGCGGCACCGTCGTCCAGTCCTCGAAGATCGCCACCTCCCGCACCTGGGTGACGTCGATCGCGAACGGCTCGCCGGCGAGCGTGAACACGCACGCCCGAACCGCCGCGGAGCTGTCGAGCAAACTCGTCGTCATTTGAGAAACCGACGGACGATCGTGAGGAGTTGCTCGGACGTGAAGGGCTTCGGCAGGTACTCGTCCGCACCCTGGCGCATGCCCCAGACGCGATCGCTTTCCTGGTTCTTCGAGCTGACCACGACCACGCGCGTCTGCTTGGTGCGCTCGTCCTTGCGCAGACTGCGGAGCACCTCGAAGCCGTTCCGCTTCGGCATCACGATGTCCAGCAGCACGACGTCTGGCCGCTCTTTGACGATCTTCTCCTCCAGCTGCTCGCCGTCGAGATACGTCAGCACGTCGTGACCCCCCGATCGGAGGATCGTCTCCATGACCTGGAGCTCCGAGTATGCGTCGTCCACAACCATCACTTTGCCCATCAGGCGCAGCCTCCGTGTCCGTCATATGTGCCTCAGTGCAACACGTCTGCCAGGGTTAGGGTCGGTGGGGCGCGGGTTTAGACTCGAACAAACGCGGCGGTAACGCGGCGTGGCTCGTCGTCCGGACTCACTTCGTGACAACTGGTCCGATCATTTGACAAGTTCTGTCATAACTGTGCCGTGCCAGCCTGGCGCACGATGGTCAAGGGCGCGACGGCTCAGACGTCCCTGGCGGTCGCCGAACGTGGCGAAGAACTTGAAGGTCTTCGAAAGGCGAGCATGATTCTGGCGCGCATCTGGCATACGGTCCGAGGCGAGCGGCGGTTCCGGACGAGCGTGCAGGTCTTCCGGCGAGCCACACGCTTTCGGGACGAGGGACGATTCGAGGAGGCCGCGGCGTTGGTCGCCAGGGGGCTGCTCCTCGATCGGGACAACGTTGTCGGGCACCTCTTGGCTGGCTCGCTTCACGCGATGCTCCGCGAGATGGGCAAGGCCCGGACCTCGTTCGAGCGGGTGCTCGCGCTCGAGCCGACCCACCCGCGGGCACTGCTGGGCCTCGCGAGGATAGCGCTCGAGGAAGGCGACACGGGAGCCTGCACCGATCTCGTGACGCGGGCGCTGGCGCGCTATCCGGACTTCCCCGAGGCCCAGGCGGTGCTCGACGTCGTCCGAAGTCTTCCGGCGAGCGCCGCCCCGAAGCGCCCCCGCTCTCTCGAGCAAAGCGCGATTCGCGCGGACCGCTTGCGCCTGCCCGCCGAGAGCCGCGAAACGCTGCTGGCGCGGGCCGACGCGACGGTGATCTTCGCACAACCTCGGGGATTGCTGACGGAGGAGGTCGCGGCCCGTGCCACGAAGCTCGCGCGAATTGCGTCCGTGATGCTCGCGCGAGCGGGGCTCGGCGATTCGCTGAATCACGCCGTCATCGAGGGCGCCGCCGAAACGACGTACCTCCGTGCCGACGGCGAAACGGTCCTCACGCTCTCGTTCAGCGGTGACGCGAAGGTGGCGACCGCGCTCGCCCACCTGGAGCGGGTGTGGGTCAATTGCCGCTCCGAGCTGGCGCGCCAGGCGGCCCCGAATCGGGTGGCGTGATGGCTCAGACCGGCAACACCGTGAGCTCTACCATCGACGCACGGCCGGCCCTCGGTCGCGATTTCCGCAGCCTGCTCGGCGCGCTCGTGACCCTCGATCACATCACCGGCGGGCTCATCGTCGCCCCCGACGGGCTCCTGATCGCCGCCCAGCTGCCCGGAAAGATTGCCCCCGAGCCGCTCTCGGCCCTGGCGGCCATACTCGGGCGCGAGCTTGAGCTCCGTGGCCCGAGGCTGCGCCGGGGAACCTTCCCGATGGCGCAGTTCGCCAGCGGCACCGGGATCGCCTTTCTAGGCAGCACGCCGGTCGGCTACATCGTCCTGCTCGGCGACGTGAGCGCGGATCGGGACACAATCCGCAGTGCTCTGCGGGCGGCGGTGGGTACCGTCCATCGGGCGTGGGCCGGCTGATCGACCGCTGATACTTCTTGCTGGTTTCTCCGAACCCTGGGAGTAAGATTTACCCTCACCAAAGGAGAACCGGTATGCAAGACGGCGAGCGCTCCCTGCTCATCGTGGTCCCGAGATCCGGACAGAACACGGGTCGGTCGCTGAGCCAAACGTTTGCGGAAGATCCCACGGTACAGGTGGTCGTCGACCGTCGGTTCACCGACCGGCGAGTGCAAACCGACGGACATCGACCGGAGCGGCGTCAGGGCGATCGGAGGATCCGGACCGACGCGGACGCGGAGCTTCGGGTCGACCGATGGATTGCGGTTCCCCGCGCCTCGGGGCAGGTCGACTTTCGCGACCCCGACGCGAAGGCAATCCTATTCCTCTGCTGCAGCCAGCACGCCGTTCCCTGTCAGCGATGCCAGAACACCTACCGGCTCGGCTGGATCTCTCGATCGGACCCCGCCGTGTTCGTCTGCCCTCTGTGCAGTAGCGACCTGACACCGGTCGTCGTCGCCCACGCGCAGACTTGTTTTTACTGGGTCAATCGCGGAACCGGGGCGAAGAGACCCCTGACCCGAGTCAGCGTCCACGAGCCGCCAGCCCAGGCGGCGACGGGATAGCGCGCGCGCCGAGGCGTCCCCCCTCAGCCCGACCGGAGTCCTTCGAGTAGCTTGCCGGGTTCATGGACGATTCCGCCCGCGATCACGCGCTCGATCCGACGGATGTTCCGAATGTCGGCGAGCGGGTCGGCGGCCAGCAGGAGCAGATCGGCGGCGCGCCCGGGCGCGATAGTGCCGAAGACGTCGCGCTTGCCCAGCCGTTCGGCCGGACGCCGCGTCGCCGCCACGATCGCCTCCATCGGTGAGAGCCCCGCCCGCACCAGCAACTCGAGCTCGCGGTGGAGCGAGAAGCCGGAGACGATGGCGACGTTCGGACAATCGGTTCCCGCGAGAACCATTCCGCCCGCCCGCTGAAAGCCGCCGACGAGCGCGAGGATGTTGTCCCACGCCCGCCGCATCCGATGCTTCGCGGGCTCGGAGGCGCCCCGTGCGGCGCCGCGGCGTTCGGACCATCGGGTGACGAGCTCCTTCGCCACCCTCGGGGGCAGGAGCGGCAGAAGTCGCGTGCTCTCGGGATCGTCCATCGACGCGTCGCCGACGTCGTCTCCGATCGCGCCTGGGCGTGCGGCGTACAGGACCAGCGTCGGATCGAGGGCGGTGCCGGCGTCGATCAAGCCGTCGTAGAGACGGCGGACCGCGTCGGAGCTCGGATCGAGGTCGCCAAGCCAGCGCCAGAGCCAGCCGCCGTACTCGAACGGATTGAGCTTCGCGGGCTCCGCGAGCCAGAAGCCTTCAGGCGCGAGTTGCCCGAAAACGTTGAGGTGCTCGACCTCGACCTCGGCTTCGGTGCGCGTCGCATCGAACCGACGGCAGAAACCGGCGAATCCCGGGTACATCTCGCCTTCCTCCAGCATCGGCCCGGTAAAGAGGATTCGCGGGCCGGGCCTGGCTCCAGACTCGACGACCGCGCGATACCCCGCAACGTCACGGAGCTGGCCGCCGAGGTCGAGCACGGTGGTGACGCCGGCGGCGAGGAAGAGCTCCGGGTGCCACCTGTCCGGGGTGTGCACGTGCACGTGCATGTCCACGAGCCCCGGTGTGAGGAACTTGTCCCGCGCTGGGATGACTGTCGCGCCGGGCGGGACCGTCGTGGTCCTTGCGAGACCGACGCTGGTCACCCGGTTTCCATCGACGATGACGGTGGGTGCCTCACCCGGAGGACGCCCGGTCCCATCGATCAGCGTGGCTCCAACGAGCGCGATCATAGGTTTCCTTGTCTCGTCTATAAGATCAGTATTTTCAGTATCTTGTCGCCATGATCTCCGATCTTACCAACAGGGTTATCCACACCCGTGCATAACTGGACGACTGGGGATAGATGGCCTGGGGTATCGCTATCCCTGGACAGCTCACCGGGTGGCCGAGACGTTGCCGACCACTCGGAGCACCGACTGAGATTCAATGGCCTTGGCGGGCGGGATACGGGGGAGCCGAACGACGAACTCGCTCCCGCGCCCGGGCCCTTCACTGAATGCTTCGACCCGGCCACCGTGCAGCTCCACCAGCCGGCGCACCAGCGTGAGTCCAACACCGAGCCCCCCCTGCGCGCGATCGAGCCGGCGCTCACCCTGTAGGGGCAGGTCGAACATGTGCGGGAGCAGATTGGGCGGGATGCCGATCCCGGTGTCAGCGACGCCGATCACTGCCTGATCCTGCTCGCCGCCGACGCGAACGTGGATCGTGCCACCGGGCGAGGTGTACTTGATCGCGTTCGCGAGGAGATTTGCGACGACCTGGTTCAGTCGCGATAGGTCGGCATTCGCCCAGACCGGCTCGGCGCGAACGTCGATGACGTGACGTTCGAGCCGTCCCGTGCTCGCCATGTCACTCACCGACCCCTGGACGCTGGTGGCGAGGTTCAGCGGCTCGCAGGTCAGAACGATGTCTCCGCTGGTGACGTGGGCGATGTCGAGCAGATCGTCGACCAGCCGGCCAAGATGGGTGATCTGGTGACGAATCGCTCCTCGCGCCCGCACGGCCACGTCGTCCTGCTGCCCGATACGATCGAGGACACTAACCGCACTGATGATGGCCGCGAGCGGGTTGCGGAGCTCGTGACCCAACATCGCCAGGAACTCGTCCTTGGCCCGGTTGGCGGCCTCCGCGTCGGCCCCCGCGGTCTGCGCGCGCACGAGAAGCTCCTCGTGCTCCTGCTCGACGCGCCGGCGCTCCTCCACGAGCGCGCCGGCCGAGATGACCATGACGGACACCGTGCCCATGAAGATCTGCAACAGCAGGAGCGCCTCGTTCGCCGTGGCGCTCGCGAAGGGCCCGAAGCCGCGCAGCGTCTCCCAGATCGCGATGCCCGACAGGACGGCGACGAGCATCGCCGCCTCGCGCTGCCGGAAGCGGACCGCGGCCCAGACGAGGGGTGGTGTGCACAGGAATGTGAGTGGAAGTGACATGAGCCCGAAGTGCGCGAGGCCTTCACCGAACACGGCTAGCCCGATGAGGGTCGTGGTGCACCACAGAGCGGCGACCTCGAGCAGACGCCTCCGAGACAGGTGAGACCGCCAGTCGCGGACCCAGAGAATCAGGAGGGGAGCAAAGATCATAGCGCCGCTCGCGTCACCGAGCCACCACGTGAGCCAGATCTGGTCGAAGTCGGCCCACGCCGCGTAACCTCCGAGCGCAAGGCTGGCCACTCCGATGGTCGCGCTGACAGTGGTGCTCAGCAGGGCGGCGAACCCGGCGAACTTGAAGACGTCCTGGCTGCGGTCGAACGCCCGTGTCCCGTTGGCGTAGCGATCGACGAGGTACGCGGCGAGCAACCCTTCCAGCGTGTTGCCCGCGGCGATCCCGAGCGATGTCGCCACCGAGCCGGCCGTGGTGATGTTCAAGAAGAATGCGCCCGCAAAAATCGCCGGCCAGACGCGGTACCCGAGCGTCAGAAGCGCAGCGAGCGCGATCCCAGTCGGGGGCCAGACGGGCGAGGCGCTAGCGTGGACGAACGCGAGCGAGAGGCCGAGCCTGCCGGCGACGACGTAGAGGCCGAAGAGCGCGGCCAGCGTGAGCGGATATTTGCGATCGGCGAGCATAAGGAAACGCTGCGCGCCCTCGTCGGCGCTGGGTCCGTTAGGAGACTGCCGACCCTGTGGTCACAGGTCGCTACTCTGGCCCTGCTCCGAGACGAACGCAAGCCCAATTCCAACCCCTTGACGCTTTCGCCGGCGCGGGCCATCCTTCCTCGCGCCGGGAGGCAGGCAGGCTCATGAAGCACAGCCGCGACCACATCCTCACCAGTCACGCCGGAAGCTTGCCTCGCCCCGACGACGTGATCGAGGCGAACCGCGCGCGCGAATCAGGCCAGGCGAGCGACGAGCGTCGATTCCAGGCGCAGCTCCGTTCGAGCGTCGGGGACGTCGTGCGCCGCCAGAAGGACCTGGGCATCGCCATTCCCGGGGACGGCGAGTTCGGCAAGTCGATGGGGCACCGTGTGAACTACCGGGCGTGGTGGAGCTACTCGTTCCAGCGTCTGGGCGGGCTCGAGCTTGGCACCACGGGGCTCTACGATCTGCCACCGCATCGGTCGCGGCCCGGTGAGATCGTGCTCACGAGCTTCGCCGATCGGCGCGACCGGGTGAAGTTCGCGGCCGCCTACGGTGACCCCGACTCGGGCATCACGACCGGGCCCCGCGCCGCCCTCTGGCCGGTGTGCGTCGACAAGCTGACGTATACGGGCCACGCGGCGATCAAGGCGGACATCGCCAACTTCAAGGCGGCGCTGCAGGCGGCCGGCCTCGAGGAGGGCTTCATGACCTCGATCGCCCCCGGCAGCGCCTCGCGGATCGCCAATCGGCACTACAAGACCGAGGAAGAGTTTCTGTTCGCCTGCGCCGATGCCATGCGCGAGGAGTACAAGGCCGTCGTCGACGCCGGGCTCGTCCTGCAGCTCGATGATCCGGCGATCGCCGAGAACTGGGACATGGTCAACCCCGAGCCCGCGGTGGCCGACTACAAAAAGTTTTCGATGGTCCGCGTGGAGGCGCTCAACCACGCGATCCGAGGCCTGCCAGAGGACCAGATCCGGTTGCATCTCTGCTGGGGCAGCTGGCACGGCCCCCACACCACCGACGTTGCCATGCGCGACATCGTCGACGTCATGCTGGCCGTCAAGTGCCGTGGCTACTCGTTCGAGGCCGGCAACGTGCGCCACGAGCACGAGTGGAAGGTGTGGCAGGACGTGAAGCTGCCCGACGGCAAGCTGATCCTGCCGGGCGTCGTGAGCCACGCCACCAACGTGGTCGAGCACCCCGAGCTCGTGGCCGAGCGCATCACGCGCTTCACGGACCTCGTGGGGAAGGAGCGCGTCATCGCCTCCACCGACTGCGGTCTCGGCGGCCGGGTGCATCCCCAGATCGCCTGGGCGAAGCTGGAATCGCTCGCGCACGGGGCGGCGTTGGCGACGCGGCGGCTGTGGCGGTGAGGGGGGCACGCGCCGTCAGGAGTTGCCAAGGTCATCGTGCGACGATCGCGGCTTGACGGTGCCGCTCGCTGGGCGCACACTGCGCGCACAGGCGAAGAGGGAATGAGATGAAGAAGGGCCAGCTGATAATCGCCGCCGCTTTGGCCCTCACGGTGGGCGCCGTGGTCGCGCCGGCCGCCGCCCTCGCCCAGCGGCGGAACGAGGGCGCGGACGGAGGCCGCGCCCCGGGCAGCGGACGCCCGGCCGGGTCGCAGCAGTCGTTCGCACATCATCATCCGTTTGTGGCGCGCCCATTCGTCCGCTCCTTCGTTCGGCCGTTTTTCCCCTTCGTTGTGGTCGGCGCCGCTCCTGCCTTCGTCTACGCGTCGCCGCCCGCGTATTACGCCACGCCGTACTACGCACCGCCCGTGTACTACGCCCCGCCAGCCTCATACGATCCACCAACGACCTATTACAGCCCGCCGCCGAGCGGGACGGTCTCGATTGCGCCCGCGCCGACGCAGAACGTCGTCCAGTATCCGCATGGGCGGTACGAGCTTCGCGGCGACGGGGTGACCGTACCCTACCGGTGGGTGTGGATCCCGAATCCTCCACCGCCTCCGCCGGCCGCACCACCGCCGCCAGCTGAGCCACCGGCCGCACCACCGGCAGACGCGCCCTCGTCGGGTGCGCCGCCGCCGGCGCGCCAGAGCCAGCTCTATCGATGGACCGACACTCTGGGCGTGGTGCACTGGACGGATCGGCTGGACGCGGTCCCGGAGCAATACCGCGCGCGAGCGAAGCAAAGCCTGCCCTCCTGAGCGGCAGCGCCCCGAATCGGATAGGCCCCGCGCCTGATCCTCGATCCTCAGCTGTACGCACTGTTCCTGACGGCGGCCCTGCTGCTGACACTCGCGCCCGGGCCCGACACGATGTTCGTGCTCGGCGCCAGCCTCGGCAGCGGGGCGCGCGACGGGCTCCTCGCGTCGGCCGGAATCATGACTGGTCTGCTCGTGCACCTCGCGCTCGCTATCGCCGGCGTGTCCGCCCTGATCGCAGCTTCGCTGCTAGCGTTCGACGTGCTCCGCTGGGCGGGCGCTGCTACATCATCGTCTGGATTGGCGTCCCGTGGCTCGTGCGTGCCTGGCGAAAGCGAAGCGATACGCCGGCCCCAGTGTCCAAGCCGATGTCGACGCGCGTGTACTGGCAAGGGTTGGTGACGAATCTCCTCAATCCAAAGATCGTGGTCTTCTATGTCGCCTTCCTGCCTCAGTTCGTCTCGCCCGATCTGGGCGACACGCCGCTCCAGCTGCTCTTGCTCGGATTGAGCCACTGGCTGATGGGGCTGCCTTATCTCTGCGCGGTCGCGCTGGCGAGTGGCGCCATGGCTGGCTGGCTACGGCGCTCGTCGGGCATTCGCCGCGCGCTCGACGGCCTCGCGGGGCTGGTGTTCGTGGGATTGGCGCTGCGCCTGGTGTTCGCCATGCGCAAGCCGGCGTAGCTCGCTACTGGCCCAGGAATTCACGCACCGCGCGCGCCACCATCGCGGGCTGCTCGAGATGCGGAGCGTGGCCGGTATCGGCCACCGTCTGCACGCGGGCGTCCGAGAGCCGCACGACGAACTCATCGGCGTAGACGGGCGGCACCAGACGGTCCTCCTTGCCCCAGACGAGCAGCGTGGGCGCCTTGACGCGATGAATCCGTTTCTTCAGCCCCTTGTCCGGGATGGGCCAGATGAATTTCCCGGTGGTCCCCATGGCCCACACCATCCGCACCCGGGCCGCGGTCGCCGACGAGTCCTGCTCCTCGGAGCGCGGGAACATCCGGCGTGCCGCGTCGCACTCGGGGTCGCGGAAGATCTGACGTCGTAGCTCACCGGGCTCCAGCAGCATCCAGTTGATGATGCGATCAGGATCGCGCCAGAAGCCGAGCGGGGCGATGAGCGCCAGCCGCCGAGCGCGGTCGGGATACGCCGCGGCCAGCTCGCAGGCCACCATACCGCCGAACGAGTGGCCCACGAAGGCGGCGTCTCTGATGCCCAGTGCCTCCAGCAGCTCGTCGTAGCAAAGCACGAGGTCCCAGAGCCCGTCGAGGTGGTAGACGTCGTCGTGGGCGTCCGGCGTCGTGCCCGGGTGTGCTGGGGCCAGGACGCTGAAGCTCTGAGCGAGCTCGTCGAGAAACGGGTCCCATGTGAGTCCCCAGGGGCCGTGGAAGAACACCAGCGCCGGGCCGCGCCCCTTCGAGAGGACCCGAATGCGGACGCGGTCCTGCCAGACCGAGACAGTGCGCTCCTGCGTCTCGATCACGCGGCTCGTCTGAACATGGGTGGTCACGCCCCGCCCGCGGCGAGGCCCGCCGCCACCGGCGCCGCGGACTGCCGTAGCTGTTCCGGCCACCAGTGGTTCACCCAACGCCCGTCGTCCCAGAAATCGCGGAGGCCTGGCAGCACCTCGCGGCCGAAGAGCTCGATGTTCTCCATGGCCAGCTCGTGCGGCATCGACCCGATCTGCAAGAGCACCATCAAATTCCCGACGTGGAGGCCGTTGATCACTTCCTCCTTCAAACGGTCGCGCACGGTGGCGGGGCTGCCGGCGATGACGTAACCCTTCTCCACGAAGTCGCGGTATCGGAGGTTCTTGGGATTTTCGGCCCTGCGCACGGGGTTGGCCATGGTCGCGACGAGACTGCGATAGTCCTGGTTGCCCGGCGGCGAGAACCATACGCCCGGCACGTGCAGGCACTTGTGATAGAAGTACTCGACGTGCCGCGCGAACTTTTCCTCGGCGCGCGCATCGCTCTCGGCCACGACCACCAGCTGCAGGAATCCCGCGCGATACGGGTTGAGGTCGCGCCCTTTCTCGGCGACCACGCGCCAGTAGCCGTCCATCATCGTCTTCGCCGATCGGGCGCCCGAGTAACTCAGAAAGCAGTAACAGACGTCGTGCTCCACCGCGAAGTCGAACGTGCTGATGCTGCCGGAGCCCGGGACCCACACCGGCGGATGCGGCTCCTGGATCGGCCGCGGCCACAGGTTCACCGTCGCGAGCTGGAAGTACCGTCCGTTCCACGAAAAGATCTCTCGGGCCTGCCACGCCTTCAGCGTCAGCGCGAAGGCCTCGCGGTATCGCTCGCGATGCTCCATGGGCGTGATGCCGTAGCAGAGGTTGACATCCATCGGGCTGCCGAGCGGCAGGCCGGCCACCAGCCGTCCGCCGCTGATGCAGTCGAGCATGGCGTACTCTTCGGCGACGCGGAGCGGCGGATTGGACGTCGGCAGGGTCGCGCCCATCTGCACGATCGCGACGTTCGTGCCGTTCGTCGCCCGGGCGAGGACGCTGCCCATCAAGTTGGGGCTGGGCATGAAGCCGTACGCGTTCTGATGATGCTCGTTGGTGCAGACGCCATCGAAGCCGCACTTCGCCGCGTACAACAACTCGTCGAGCGTCCAGTTGTAGTACTGGCCGACCCGGCGCGCGTCGGCTAGCTCCCACCAGGGCGGTGTCACCCACACGGATTCGTAACGCCGTTCGAAGTCCGCCGGCAGCTCGCGGTACGGCATGAGGTGGAACGCGCTGATCTTCATGGGTTCGCTATTCCCCCTCGTACCGGGGCGGACGGACGAAGCCGCCAAGCTCACGAGCCGCCAGCGCCGTGAACCGGATCGGGGTCCGATCCTCGAGGTACGGCCCGATCGCTTGCAGCCCGATCGGCAAGCCGCCGCGCGTGCGGCCGGCGGGGAACGCCGTCGCGGGCTGGCCGGCCAGCGTCGCCAGCGCCGCACAGAACAGGCCGAGCTCCTCCAGCACGGGGGTGCCGTTCACGTCGAGCGTCTTCCGGATCGACGCGGGAGTATTGGGGCAGGGCTTGTCCCAGTGCGGAAAGGCCGGCGCGATGAACGCGGGCGCCAGCAGCACGTCCCACTCGCGAAAGAACGCGCGCCAGGCCGCACGATACTGCTCGCGCTGGCCGAACCAGGCGATGTAGTCGGGCGCACCGCTCTCGATGCCGCGCTGGAACGCGGCGCTCCACTCGTCGTCGCGCGTCCGCAGGACCTCGAGCCGCGCGCGCCGCTCCTCGGCGGGCACTCGGCTGGACGTGACGGCCGCCAACAGCGTCAGGTAGAGCGCATACGGCTGGCGGTAATCGCCCAGGCCGGCCGGCTGAACCGTCTTCACCTGACAGCCAAGCCGGCCGAGCCGGGAGGCAAAGCTCTCCAGCGCGGCGGCCACCTCGACGTCGACCGGCACCCAGTCGATGGGCGGCAGCACCCCGCCCCGGAAGTCTGCCAGGCGATCGCGTCGCGCCGGCGGAATCGTGATCTGCCACGCGACATCCTCGCCGACCTCGGCCCCCGCCGCGACGTCCAGCGCAAGCTCGAGATCGTCGGCGGAGCGTGCCAGCGGTCCCTGGACGCCCATCACGACCGCGGCGTTCGGCATCGGCGGCATCGGAAACTGCCCACTCCGCGGCATGGCCGTCTCGCTCGGCCGGTGGCCGTAGACGCCGCAGAAGGCGGCGGGCACACGGATCGAGCCGCCGATGTCGCTGCCGAACTCAAGCGGGGTGAGTCCGGCGGCGAGCGCAGCCGCGCCACCGCCGGTGGAGCCGCCCGGCGTGCGCGACAGGTCCCACGGATTGTTCGTCCGCCCGTAGACCGGGTTGGTCGACTGCCAGTCCGCCAGCATCTGGGGCACGTTCGTCTTGGCCATCACGACTGCGCCCGCGCCCTTCACGCGGGTGGTCACGGGCGCATCGTGCTCCGCGCGGAAGTCCTTCCACGCGGACATCCCAACCGTGGTTCGCAGGCCACGGACGTTGATGGACTCCTTCAGCGTCATCGGCAGGCCGCGAAGCGGCGCGTCATCACCGCGTGCCCGCCGCGTGTCGGCGGCCTCGGCCTCGCGGCGCGCGCGCTCGAAGTCGGGCTCGACGATGGCATTCAGCTCGGGGTTGTGGCGCTCGATGCGCTTCTGGTGCAGCTCGAGCAGCTCAACGGCGGACACCCGGCGCGCACGAAGCGCAGCGAGCATCTCCACGGCGGTCGCGAACGTGTCGATGGGGTCGCTCATGATGTCGTCCCTCTCACGCTGACGGTGAGCCGACATTAGCGCCCCCACCCGGCACGGTCAAGGACTGGCGCGGCCTGCGATTTCCTGCTTGCGCGAGCTCGAGCGGACAGGCACAGTCGGGCCGGCCAAGGAGGAGCGATGAAAGCGATCGTCTTCGCGGAAACGGGTGGTCCCGAGGTGCTGGCCCTGGCTGACGTCCCCAGACCCGGCGTGCGCCCCGGTGCGGTGCTGATCAGGAACCACGCGATCGGCGTGAACTTCGCCGACACGCGCTTTCGCCAGGGAACGTACACCATAAAGCCCAAGCTTCCCGACTCGCCGGGTATGGAGGTGGCGGGCGTGATCGAAGCGGTCGGCGATGGCGTGACGGACCTCCGGCCGGGGATGCGCGCGGCCGCCTTCACCAGCAGGGCGTACGCGGAGTACTGTGTCTCGCCCGCCTTCATGGTCATTCCGCTCCCCGACTCGGTGGGCTTCGTCGACGGCGCGGCGTTCCTGATCCAGGTGCTGACCGCGTATCACCTGCTTCACACGGCCAACTCGACGGGGCCGGGCCGCAGCGTCCTCGTCCACTCCGCCGCGGGCGGCGTCGGGCTCGCCGCCGTCCAGCTCGCCAAGGTGGCCGGCGCCCGCGTGTTCGGAACCGTATCGAGCGACGCCAAGGCAGGCCTCGCGAAGGAGAACGGCGCCGACGCGATCATCAACTACGCGAGGGAAAAGTTCGCGGACGAGGTGCTGCGACTGACCGACGACCGTGGCGTCGACCTCATCCTCGACGCGGTCGGCAAGCCGACGTTCGAGGAGGGGCTACGCTGTCTGGCCCCGTTCGGGCACCTCGTCCTCTACGGGCGCGCCGGCGGAGCTCCGGACCCGCTCAACGTCTCGGTGCTCTCCCCGAAGTCGCAGAAGGTGAGCGCCTTCTCCCTGCCGACGCTGACGCGGGGCTTTCCCGACAAGACGCGCGAAAGCGCCGAGCGGTGCTTCGCCCTCATGCGCGAGGGCCGGCTCAAGCTACACGTCGGCAAGACGTTCCCGCTGGCCCAGGCGGCGGAGGCCCATCGCTATCTCGAGTCGCGGCAGTCGACGGGCAAATTGATCCTGATTCCGTGAGCTGATGGACAAGACGACCCAAACGCTCTCGCGCTATGCCACCTCGCTGCGCTACGCGGATCTGAGCCCCCGCACGATCCAGGAGGCGAAGCGCCACCTCGTCGACTCGCTCGGCTGCGCCATGGGCGGCTATGGTAGCGAGCCTGCCGCCATCGCTCGCCGGGTGTCGCCGGCGTGGAGTGGCGCCCCATCGGCTCGGCTCCTGGGCGACGGGCGACCGACGACGCCCGAGGCCGCGGCCTTTGCCAACTCGGTCATGATCCGGTTTCTCGACGCCAACGACACGTACATCGCGCACGGCTCCGGCCATCCCAGCGACATGCTGGGAGCGCTCCTGGCCGCGGCCGAACTGGGGGGCGCGTCGGGGCAGGACCTCTTGCTCGCGACGATCGCCGGCTACGAAGTGTTCGGAGCCCTGGCCGATCAAGTGCCGTTGCGTGACCGCGGTTGGGACCAGGGCGTTTTCGTCGCGCCGGCCTCGGCGGCCGGCGCCGGGTTACTGCTTGGCCTTTCCGCCGTCCAGATGGCCGACGCTATCGCCATCGCCGCCACCGCGAACGTGGCCACGCGTCAAACGCGTGCCGGCGAGCTCGCGATGTGGAAGGGCTGCGCAACGGCCGCGGCCGCGAAGGCCGGCCTCTTCGCCGCGCAGCTGGCCAAGGCCGGGATGACCGGACCCACGGCCGCCTTCGAGGGGCGTCATGGTCTCTGCGAGCAAGTGACGGGGGCTTTCGAGATCGGCGCCCTCGGTGGCCGTGGGCAGCCCTTCGCCATCGAGCGCACGAACCTCAAGTTCTTCGCGGCCGAGTATCACGCGCAGGCGCCTCTGGCGATGGCGCTGGCCCTGAGGGGCAAGGTGCGGACGGAGGAGATCGAAGCCATCGAGGTGCAGATCTACGCGATGGCCTACAGCGAGATCGGGAGCGAACCAGCCAAGTGGGATCCCAGGACTCGGGAGACGGCCGACCACAGCCTCCCGTACATGCTCGCCGTCGCTCTGCGGGACGGCCGCATCACTCCCGCGAGCTTCGAGCCTCAGCGGTATCTGGATGCGAGCTTGCGGCCGCTCATGAACCGGATCCGCGTCGCCGAGAGCCCGGAGTTCACGCGACGCTTCCCACAGGAGCTGGGATCGCAGATCGACGTGGTCACCCGCTCCGGCCAGCGCTTCACGACGCGGGCCGACTACCCGAAGGGCCATGCTCGAAACCCGATGACGGACGACGACATCGAAACGAAGTTCCGCGACCTTTCACTGGACGTCCTGGGCGCCGAGCAGGTGAACGTCGCGCTTCAAGCGCTCTGGCACCTCGACGAGGCGCCGCGAACGAGTGCCGTTCTGGACGCGCTCACGCTCTCTCCCGACGCCAAGCGTCCCTAGCCGGCCCTAGTAATACACCGCCCGCCCGGCCCCGCCGGTCGCTACCACCAGCTCGCCCGTGACAGCCCAGGCTTTGTCTGACGCGAGGAATACGGCGAGATACGCAATCTCCGACGCGTCCACCATGCGCCCGATGGCATTGCCGCGCGGGGAGTCGTGGGCAAAGTCACGCTTTTCCACATCATCCGCGGAAATGCCCAGTTCCGCGGCGCGGGCGGCCAGCAGGCGCGGGGTACGCTCGGTGCGGGTCGTACCGGGGTGGATGCAGTTGACGGTAATCCCGTAGCGACCCAGCTGCACCGCCAGGGTCTTGGTGAAGTGCACCAGGGAGCCGTTGCGCGCCCCACCGCTGAGATTGCCGGCGTTGCGGGCATTGGTGCCGCTGATATTGATGATGCGGCCCCACCCCTGCTGCTTCAAGTAGGGAATAACGGCGCGCGCGCAGCGCAACGCTCCGACGTACTTCACGTTGAAGTCGTGCAGCAAATCCTCGTCGACGACGGTTTCAATGGGCCCGGTCGCGCTGGCCGAGCCGCCTGGCGGCGAACCGCTATTGACCAGGATGTGCAGCCCGCCGAGCCGGTCGGCCGCCTGAGCGACTGCGCGATCGACCTGCTCCTTGCTGGTCACATCGGCCACCAGCGGGAGAACGCGCCGCCCCGTCTTGGCCTCCAGTTCGCGCGCCGTCGCTTCCAGCTGGTCCTTCGAGCGAGCCACGATGGCCACGTCAACGCCTTCGCGGGCCAACTCCAGGGCTATGGCTCTGCCGATGCCCAGACTCCCCCCGGTCACGAGCGCGTGCTTACCTTGCAGTCCGAAGTCCATCACGTCACCCCTCTGGTTGTTGGTCGTTCGTCTGTTGGCCACGGAGAAGAATTCATGGCAGGGCATTCTAAGTCAGGCGAGGCTCGGCCTGCCGTCTCTTCTTCCCGAGTCGTCCCGGATTTCACAGAGGGCCCCACCCGGGGTCTCAGGTCATGTGGGTCAGATCATTCCACCAGGGAGGGACAGATGAGCGACAAGGCTACACTGTTGCGGGAGGCGGACGAGGCGTTCGCGGAGCTGCGCCGGGCGGTCGAGGGCCTGACGGACGAGGAGATGCGCCGCGTCTGGCTCGGCACCTGGGGCGTGCGCGAGATCCTGATCCACATCTCGGGCTGGCACGAAGCGATGACCCCCGCCCTCGGGCGTATCGCGAAGGGGGAGGCGCCGTACCCGGTGGGCACGTACGACGACTTCGACGCGTGGAATGCGCGCTTCGTCCAGCAGAAGACGGGGGTGAAGACCACCGACGTCCTTGCGGAGCTCGACGCATCCCACCGGGAGTTCGTCGGGGCCGCCCGAGCAGTGTCGGAGCTGCATTTCGTGCCGGGCGGCGCTGCCCGGTCGCCCTTCGAAGGCGCCGGCCCGGGACATTATCGCGAGCACGCGGCCCAGATCCGCGAGTGGCGGCAACCCCCGCCGGGCCGGTAATGTCTTGACGCGGCGTCAGCCGCCGACGCCGAGATAGATCGTTGCGATCTGGGGGTCGGCCCGGAGGGTGTCCGGGGTGCCCTCGAAAACGGTCATCCCGTGGTCGATGACGTAGACGCGGTCCGCGAGCCGAAGCGCCAGCTCGGCGTTCTGCTCGACCAGCAGCATGCTGACACGCTCGCGCTTGAGCTCCAGCACGGTCCCCATCACCACTTCCACGACCAAAGGCGCCAGCCCCTGGGACGGCTCGTCCAGCAGGAGCAGCTCCGGCCCCGTCAGCAGGGCGCGGGCGATGGCGAGCATCTGCTGCTCGCCACCCGAGAGGAAGCGGCCCCTGCGGTCGAGCACCTCGCGGAGCTTCGGGAAGCGCTCGAGCATGCTCTCCATCGACCAGCGCGAGCCGGGCCGGCGCGCGATCTCCAGATTCTCGCGCGCCGTGAGGTAGGAGAAGACGCCGCGCGTCTCTGGCACGAGCGCGATCCCGAGCTTCGAGATCCGGTGGGGCGGGAGGCCGGCGATGCTTCCTCCCTTGTAGGTGATCTCGCCGCGGCGGGGCGGCGTGAGGCCCGTGATGGAGCGCAGCGTGGTGGTCTTGCCCGCGCCGTTCCGGCCGAGGAGCGCTACCACCTCCCCTTCCCCGACGTGCAGCGAGAGGGCGTTCAGGATGTGGCCGAGCCCGTAGTACGTATCGATGCTCCGGACGTCGAGGATCACGGCGGCGCGATGCCCCCGAGGTAGGCGCGCCGCACCTCGGCGTTTCGCTGAATCTCCGCCGGCACGCCTTCGGCGATCACGCTCCCGAAGTGCATCACCGAGATGCGGTCGGACATGCTCATCACGACATCGATCTTGTGCTCGATGAGGATGATGGTGTAGCGCCCCTTGAGCTTGCGCACGAGCGCCACCATCTTCTTCGTTTCATCCGGTGACAGCCCCGCCGCCGGCTCGTCCAACAGGAGGAGGCGCGGGGTGGCGGCCAGCGCGATGGCCAGCTCGAGCTGGCGCTGCTCTCCGTGCGAGATCG
>QHSV01000223.1 GCA_003221655.1 Candidatus Rokuibacteriota bacterium | reverse complement strand
GAGCGGTCTTCATGGCGGACTTCCGGGCGCGGGCGTACTCGGGGGTCACGCTGGCCTACGCCGCCCCGCTGGTGGCCCCTGAGCTTTGGGAGGTCCTCTTCCGCGGTGGCTATACCAAGGCCGCGCTGAACCTGTTCATGGAGCATCCCAAGCTCGATGAGTTCATCGATCGCCTGGCTATCGAACCCAACCCCAAGGAGCGAGTCCGCATCATGCGGGACGAAATGGGACCGTGGCTCCACGAGTACATTCCGGGCGTCGCCATCGGCGCCGCTCACAACATCGCGGGGCTGGGGCCGAAGGTGGGCGAGTGGCCGCTGATCCCAGGCCACATGGGGTTTCACAACTGGGAGTATGTGAGCCGGGCGCGATAGTATGAATCTTCGCGCCCTACAAGGAGATACTCCGACGAGGCACTAAGGATCGGGAGCGCAGTCGCGCGCAATGAGGAGGTTGCAGATGTGTCACCTCCTGGTACGGATCGCTCTCGCTCTGTCATTGCTGGCAGCGCTCGGCACGCAGGTCGCTGCGCAAAGCCAGCCGGACGGTCAACTGACGGTCGCCTTCGACGTCTCGCTCGCTCCCTCGTTCCTCGAACCGGCCGAGACCCCGGGGATCGGCACGCCGTTCGTGTTCCTCTATGCCCTGCACGACGCGCTCGCCAAGCCCCTGCCGGGCAACGACATGGCACCGTGTCTGGCGGAGTCCTGGCGCGAGAGTCCGGACGGTCTCACGTACGAGTTCAAGCTGAGGGAGGGCCTTCGGTTTCACAACGGTGACCCTTTCACGGCCGAGGACGTGAAGTTCAGCTTCCACCGCTATCGGGGCACCGCCGCCAAGCTGCTCCACGAGCGGGTGAAGGCAGTCGAGGTCGTCGATCCGCATCGCGTGCGTTTCGTGCTGCAGGCGCCGTGGCCGGACTTCCTGGCGTTCTATGCCACCCCCGCCACCGGCGCGGCGTGGGTCGTACCGAAAAAGTACATCGAGAAGGTTGGGGAGGAAGCCTTCAAGAAGCAGCCGATCGGGCTCGGGCCCTACCGATTCGTGCGCATGACTCCCGGCGTGGAGCTCGTGCTCGAAGCCAACGAGCAATACTGGCGCAAGAAGCCGTCGGTCAAGCGCGTCGTCATCAAGGGCATCCCCGATCGCACGACACGGCTGGCCATGCTCAAGACCGGGGAGGCCGATATCGCCTACCTGATGATCGGCGTCGAGGCGGAAACCGTGAAGGCGGACCCTAAACTGCGCCTGCCCTGCGCCTCGAGCCGCATCCCTATGACCCCACGCACGCCAAACGCCTCCTGACGGATGCGGGCTATCCGAACGGCTTCGACGCCGGCGACTTCACTCCCGTCCCGCCCTTCACCAGCTTCGGGGAGAGCGTCGCCAACTATCTGACGGCCGTGGGCATTCGCACTCGCGTGCGCAGCATGGAGCGCGCAACCTTCTTCGAGGCCTGGAGGACGAAGAAGCTCACCGGCATCATCATGGGGGCCTCGGCGGGACTGGGCAACGCCGCCGCGCGGCTCGAGGCCTTCGTCATCAGCTCGGGCACCTACGCCTACGGGGGATATCCTGACATCGACGACCTGTTCCGGCAGCAGGGGCAGGAGCGCGACCGCCGGAAGCGCGAGACGATGCTGCACCAGATCCAGCGGCTCATGCACGAGCGTGTCATGCATGCGCCGATCTTCGAGCCAGCGACGCTGCACGGCATTGGACCACGAGTCGAGGAGCCCGCCGTGGGCCTCAACTCGCTACTGTATTTCGCGGCGCCCTATGAAGAGATGCGTCTGAAGAAGCCATAACCTCGCGTCAACGAAAGTCGCGTGCGAGGCGGAGCGGGTCCTAGAGTAGGATAGCCGCACATTAGGAGCCCCCATAAGGAGATGTCCATGGGCAAGCACGGCATCCGCGGACCGATCGCGGCCCTCCGTGTCATCTCGATTCTCACGTTGATCGTCGCGGCGGTTCTGTGGGCGCCGACCGCGGCGCCGGGGCAAGCGCCTGCAGGGCGCGCGGACGCGCCCGTGGGGACGCTGACGGTGGCAGTGGCGACCTTCGGCAACGAGCGTTGGCTCCCCCACCTGTACGTCGGGGCCGAAGACGTGGTGCTCAAGCCCCTGTGGGAAAATCTCCTGAGTCGAGACGGCAAGGGCAACCTCATCCCCATGCTGGCCGAGAAGTGGCAGGTCTCTGACGGGGGACGGACCTGGAAGTTCAACTTGCGTAAAGGAGTCCGCTTCCACAACGGAACGGAAGTCACGGCCGAGGACGTCAGGTTCACCTTCGCCTCCATCGCCAAGGAAGGCTCGGCGAACTCCATGGCGCCCGAGTTCCGGACGATCAAGAGCATGGAGGTCGAGGGGCCGTACACGATCACCGTGCGCTTCGACAAGCCGTTCGTGACGCTGGGTAACCGGGTTACGCAGGGACTGTTCGCCTCCGTCGCCTACATCCAGTCGAAGAAGCACATCGAGGCCGGTGAGGACGGAGCCGAGCGCCAGCCGATCGGCACGGGGCCCTGGAAGTTCGTGGAGCACGTGCGCGGCGACCGCGTCGTCTACGAGGCGGTGCCGAACCACTGGCGGGCAACACCCCACTTCAAGCGCCTGGTCTTCCTCAAGGTGCCCGAGCCCGCGACCCGGATGGCCATGCTGCGGGCCGGAAGCGTCGACGTCATCGAGGTCAGCGGCGAGTACGTCGACGAGCTGAAGAAAGTCGGCATGCGCACCCTCATCATGCCCAACACGGCCGCGATCTGGGTGATTCTCGGGGGACAGTGGCCTACGAAACCGACCTACGATCCGAAGGTGCCCTGGGCGCAGCCCGACGCCGAGCGTGCGAAGAAGGTGCGCCTCGCCCTCAACCTGGCCGTGGACAAGAAGGCCATTATCGAGCGGGTGCTCGGCGGAGTGGGGACCGCCGTCGGAACGGTGAACTACTACCCCACGGACCCGTGGATCTCGGACGCGTTGCTGAAGCCGATCCCCTACGACCCGGCCCGAGCGAAGGCGTTGCTCACAGAGGCAGGCTATCCCAACGGCTTCGAGCTCACGATGAACCTGACCGCCTGGCCGGGGCGAGGATTCCTGCCCGACGTCGGCGAGGCGGTGGCGACCTACTGGGAAAAGATCGGCCTCAGAGTGAAGCGTCGTCCCGTGGACCGGGCTGTGTTCTCAGCGGATTTCCGAGCGCGATCGTATGCGGGGGTGGCGCTGGCCTACGCCGGGCCCATCATCGCCCCGGAACCCTGGGAGCTATTCGCGCGCATCGCGCAGACGAAGTCGGCGGTGCATCTGCTGGTGGAGCATCCGAAGCTCGATGCGTTCATCGAGCGCCTCGGGGCGGAGCCGAGCGTCGCCGAGCGAACGCGGATCATGCGTGAGGAGATGGGCCCGTGGCTCTATGAGTACATGCCGGCCGTCAGCATCGGGGCGACGCACTCGATTGCCGGCGTGGGGCCGAAGGTCGGGGAATGGCCGCTGATCCCCGGCCACATGGGCGTGCACAACTGGGAGTACGTGAACCGAGCAGCCAGGTAGGCGAACAGGCACATGTGGCGATACCTGACGGGTCGTGTGCTGCAGACCGGGCTGAGCATGCTGGTCGTGATCAGCATTGTGTTCGTCTTGACTCGACTCTCGGGCAATCCCGTCCACTTGTTGCTGGACGTCAACGCGACCGAGCGCGATCAGCAGATTCTGATGCACCACCTGGGGCTGGATAAACCCCTCCCCGTCCAGTACGGGATCTACGTGGCGAACATCTTCGTGGGCGACTTCGGGAACTCCGTGCTCACCCGGAGGCCGGTCGTCGAGCACATCTGGGAGCGCCTGCCGGCCACCGTCGAGCTGGGGCTCGTGGGCATGGTCCTGAGCGTCCTCATCGGCGTTCCCCTGGGCATGTACTCCGCCGTGCGTCGAGGCGGCGCCCTGGATACCGGCGCGCGGGTGTTCGCCGTGCTCGGACAATCGATGCCCGCGTTCTGGCTGGGCCTCATGTTGATCCTGTTCTTCGGCGTCGTGCTGGGAGTGCTGCCCGCGGGCGGCCGCGGCGGCCCACTGCATCTGATCCTGCCTGCCTTCACGCTCGGTTACTTCACCTCTGCGGCCATCATGCGCCTGACGCGCTCGGCCATGCTGGAGGTGCTTGGATCCGATTACATCAAGTTCGCTCGGCTGAAGGGGCTGCACGAGCAGGTCGTGCTGTGGAAGCACGGCCTGAAGAACGCGCTGCTGCCGGTCGTCACCTTCGCCGTCATGCTCTTCGTGCAATTCCTGGGCGGCGCCGTGGTCACGGAGACCGTGTTCGCCTGGCCGGGTCTGGGACGACTGATTCTCGAGAGCATCACCACGCGGGACTACCCGATCGTGCAGGCTGGGGTCCTGGTGTTGAGCGCTCTCTACCTCACCGGGAATCTCTTCGTGGACCTGCTGTACAGCTACCTCAACCCGAGGATCCGCCATGCTCGCTCGTAGGCGCGATATCCCCTGGTTCCCCGGCGCGGTTCTCGCCGCGCTGGTCTTCACCGCGGTGTTCGCATTCTACCTGGCGCCGCTCAGCCCCACGGACGGCGACATCACCCAGAAATTGATTCCGCCGGTGTGGATGGAGCGGGGTGATTCGGCGCATCCGCTGGGGACCGATCGCTTCGGTCGCGACGTCCTGAGCCGGATCATCTACGGCAGCCGGATTTCCCTCATCGTTTCCCTCATTGCCATCGGCGTGGCCGGAACGATCGGCACGCTGCTGGGCCTGATCTCCGGCTATCGCGGCGGCGTCACCGACGCGGTCCTCATGCGGGTGACCGATGTCGGGCTGTCGCTACCCACCATTCTCATCGCCGTGGTGCTCGTCGCCGTCTCCGAGCCGAGCTTCACCAACGTCGTCCTGGTCATCGCGCTCCTGCTGTGGCCGCGCTTCGCGCGGCAGGTGCGTGGCGAGACGCTGGCGATCAAGGAGCAGGATTTCGTGGCCCTGGCGGTTGTGGCGGGCCGCTCGAGCACCTGGATCATCTCGCGTCACATCTTCCCCAACGTCGTGCCCACGCTTCTCGTGATCTCCACGCTGCAAGTGGGCTACGTGGTCCTCCTGGAGGGCACGCTGAGCTTTCTGGGCGTGGGGGTGCCGCCGCCCAGCCCGGCCTGGGGGTTGATGATCGCCGACGGCCGTGGGTTCCTGGCCACCGCCTGGTGGATCTCGCTCTTCCCGGGCCTGGCGATGGTCTTGACCGTGTTGTCGGTCAACCTGATGGGCGACTGGCTGCGTGACCATCTCGACCCCAAGCTACGGCAACTCGGGCGAGCCGCCGTGCTCGAAGCGCCCGCGGCCGCGTCCCTGGGGCCCACGA
Organism: Candidatus Rokuibacteriota bacterium; assembly: GCA_003221655.1. Classification (GTDB taxonomy): domain Bacteria; phylum Methylomirabilota; class Methylomirabilia; order Rokubacteriales; family CSP1-6; genus AR31. The sequence continues at coordinate 5,917 of QHSV01000223.1, read as the reverse complement.
TTGACGAGGCTCCGGTTCGAGGCGCGACCGCCGGCGGAGACGGAGCGTAGGTCAAGCCCGTCGGCCGTTGCCCTTGGAGTTCCCGATAGAGGATGAGCAGGGCACTCATGCGTGAGTCCGCCCCATTGCTGGTGGTGGAGGACCTCAAGACACACTTCTTCACCCGCCGCGGTGTCACCAAGGCGGTGGATGGCGTCAGCTTCACGCTCCACGCCGGCGAGACGCTGGCCCTCGTCGGCGAATCGGGATCCGGCAAGTCCGTGACCTGCCTCTCGCTGGTTCGGCTGGTCCCCGAGCCCGCCGGCCGGATCGTCGGGGGTCGCGTGCTGCTCGAGGGAGAAGATCTTCTGCAGAAGAGCTCAGCGGAGATGCGGCGGGTACGGGGGAAGAAAATCGCCATGGTGCTGCAAGACCCCCTGACTTCCCTCAATCCCGCCCTGACGATTGGAACACAGGTGAGCGAGGTCGTGCGGCTCCATCAGGGGCTGCGCGGTACCCCCTTGCGTGAGCGCGTGCTGCGTGACAATCCAGGCCCAGTATCTAGAGCTCCTCAGGGAGGTCCAGGCGACGGCCGGGGTGGCGGTCATCCTGGTCACGCACGATTTCGGCATCGTGGCGGCCATCGCCGACCGGGTGGCGGTGATGTACGCCGGGCGGATCGTGGAGATGGGGAGCACGCTGCAGGTCTTCGACAACCCGAGTCATCCTTACACGCGAGCGCTGCTGCGCTGCCTGCCGGATGTCGGGTTGAAGCGCGAGCAACTGGTCGAGATCGGAGGGCAGCCTCCCGACCTGGCGCAGTTGCCACAGGGTTGCCCATTCGCTCCCCGCTGTCCCGAGCGGCAACCCATCTGCGATGAGGCGTACCCGCCCACGGTGCCCGTGGCGAGCGGCCACGTGGCCAGCTGCTGGGCCGTGCCGGGAGCGAAGGCACCAGCCTGACCATGAAGCTCGAGGCGGTCGGACTGAAGAAATACTTTCCCGTGACCAGCGGCTTCTCCTTGCGCAGGGCGCAGGGATGGGTCAAGGCGGTGGACGGGGTGAGCGTGGAGGTGGCCGCGGGCGAGACCCTGGGCATCGTGGGCGAATCCGGCTCTGGCAAGACGACGCTGGCCAAGCTCTTCCTGCTCCTGGAACGTCCCACGGCAGGCTCGCTTCTGTTCGACGGTAAAGCGGTGGCCGACTTCGGTCGTGACGACTTCGTGCGGTACCGGCGCGCCGTGCAGGCCGTGTTTCAAGATCCCTACAGCTCGTTGAATCCCAGGATGCGTGTGGGGCAGATCGTCGCCGAACCGCTCCCGCGCGACAGCGGCATGAGCCGCCCCATGATCGCGCAGCGTGTCGGGGAAGTCTTGCACCTGGTGGGGCTTCCGCGGGAAAGCCCCGCGCTCTACCCGCACGAGTTCAGTGGCGGTCAGCGGCAACGCATCGCCATCGCCCGGGCCCTCGTGACGTACCCGAAGTTCATCATTCTCGACGAGCCGGTCTCGGCGCTGGACGTGTCCATCCGGGCGCAGATCCTGAATCTCCTGAAGCACCTTCAAGAGAAGTTGGGCCTGGCCTACGTGATCATCTCGCACGATCTGGCGGCCGCCCGCTACCTCGCAACGCGTCTGGCCGTCATGTATGCAGGCAAGCTCGTCGAGACGGGCGAGTGCGACGCCGTGTACGCCGAGCCGCTCCATCCCTACACGGAAGCGCTCCTGTCGGCGGCGCTGCCGCTCCATCCCTCCGCGCGACGGCAGCGGATCGTCCTGGCGGGTGAGGTGCCCAACCCGGTGAGCCCACCCTCCGGCTGCCGATTCCACCCGCGCTGTCCGCGAGTCCTGCCTCAGTGCAGTAGCCAGGAGCCGGAATGGCGAGCGGTCAAACCAGGTCGCTTCACCGCCTGTCACCTCTATTGAGGAGATGACCGCTTTTCCATTCGAGCTGATGATCGCCCTGATGCACATGATCGGCGAGGGCGTGTTCGCTCGTGCTCGGCCGGAACGCCAACCGCTGGTTCAATCTGAAAACGTCGGACCTGCCGAACGAATCGGTCTATTTTGGCGGGGCTGCGACGGCGACGGCGTAGCTTAGCCAGTCCAGAGGTTCCGGAAGCGGGTCGCGACGATGTCCTCGTAGGCGACCGGAGCCGGCAGGAGCCCGAGCGAACGCGCGAAGCCGTTCATGGCCGCGACCGCCTGGTCGCTGATTGCCGGATCGTAGAACGGAAGGTCTCGCTCCACGACTGCAGCAATGATCGCCGCGGCGGGCGGTGGGAATCGTCGCCGCCCGACTTCGGTGGCGCGCGCGGGATCTTTCCGGAGAATGCCCTGCGCCCGCACGATAGCTCGCACGGCGGCCGCCACGCGCTCCGGCTCGCGGGCAATCAGCGCGTCGGTCGTCGAGAGCGCCGCGAACGTGTACTGCCCGGCCCCGGTAGGGCCATCGCCCCGCCGGACGTCGACGACGACCTTCCCGACACCACGCCGGACGGCGGTCTCGCTGCCGAGCGCGTTCGCCCAGAATCCGTCCACCAGGCCGCGCTCGAGAGCGTCGGCGGCGAGGACACCGAACGAGGCGCCCGGGTCGAGCGCGCCGGGCACGGGAGCGATCGTGATGCCGTCCCGCGCGGGATCGACGCCGACCTCGTGGAGCATCTGGAGGAACGCACGGTCCGGTCCTGGCGCGGCGCCGATGCGAAGCCCCTTGACCGCGGCGACGTCGCCGCGGCGCGCGGGAAGGTCCGCGCGCAGCACCAGAAGCCACGGCGTGCCCTGGGACAACGCGACGGCGAGCTTCGCGCCTTTCCACCCCGGGAACGCGAGCAGCATCGTGTGAGCGCCGCCCGCCACGAAGTCCACAGCGCCGTCCCGCAACGCGTTCACGGCGTCGAGCGAGGGGAGCAGCTCGACGTGGGCGTCGAGCCCTTCCTCGCGATAGAGACCCAGCTCTTCGGCGGCGAGAGCGGGAAAGTACGAGTTCGTCACCAGGTCCGGCGTCGCGATCCTCATTTAACCCTCGGCTACCACGTAGTTCCTGAGCATTCCGATGCCGCTGATCTCGACTTCGATGACGTCGCCCGGGACCATGTCGCCGTCGGCTCCCTGGGTGCCCATCCAGAGCACGTCGCCCGGGTGTAGGGTCGTGTACCGGCTCAGCTCCTGAATCCAGGTCGCGGTGTCCCAGATCTGGTCGCCCGAGGAGAAATCCTCCCAGACCGCCCCGTTGTGACGGACGATGATGCGGAACTTCGCGGGATCCAGGTCGGTGACGATCCAGGGTCCGAACGGCTTGAAGGTGTCACAGTTCTTGCCGCGGAACATCGTCCGATCGCTCCGCTGCCAGTCCCGCTGACTGATGTCGTTGCCGATGCTGTAGCCGAAGACGTGATCCAGCGCGTTCTCCCTGGAGACGTTTCGCGCCTTCTTGCCGATCACGACCGCAAGCTGCCCCTCGGGCTGAACCGCTCCGGCGCAGTCCTTCGGCACGACGATCTTCTCCTCGGGGCCGATGAGCGCGTGCACCGAGCGGAAGTTCGGCTCGGGCCTGGCCGGGTATTGGGGCGCCGCCCCTCGCCGGCGCGCCATGCCCTCCACGTGGCCCCGGTAGTTCGGGCCCGCGGCGTAAAGCATCGGCGGGATCACGGGGGGCAAGAGCTTCACCCGGCCGAGGGGATGGCTCGTACCGGTCGCCGCATGCTCCTCAAAAGGGCTCCCGGCCACTTCAGTGACCCTTTCGTCGTCGACCAGACCGTAGCTGACGCGTTCTCCTGCGAGGAACCGACACCATTTCATGACTCTTTATACCTCCGAATCGTGACCGACGACGAGCCCGCATCCGCGTTGACACGTCCGCCGTGCGCATGCCAGGCTGCTGGCCTTGCCCCAGACGGTGCGCGAGCCTTCGGCGAGAGTCTCGGTATCACCCGTCGCGGCGATCGTCGCCGGCGGGGGCCTTCTGCTCACACTCACAGCCTTGCTGGCGGCGCCGCGCGGCGGCGACGACACGCCGTCCGTGCGTCTCAGCGTGGAGGTGCCGGACATACTGCTGCTGGCGGGAGCGACGGCCTTCGCATTGGCCGCCGTGATCGTCATGGGGATCGGGCTTTCCCCGAACCGGCGGCGACCGGAGCTCGACGAGGAACTCTTCGAGCGCTATCGGCGATTTTTCGCTCTGCCCTGGTGGCTTCAGGTGTTGCTCCGGCTCCTGCCCATCCTACCGCTGCTCGCGCTCGTCGCGGCCTTCTGGTTCGCCTGGCCCCACCTCGAGGAATCCTTCTTCGCATGGGGCCGCCGACTCTTCCCAGCCCTTGATGCTTCCGAGACCCCGATCTCGGAAACCCCGGTGGTTTCGCTCCCGTGGCTCGGATCGCTGCTCGGGCTACTGGCGCTGGGCGTGGGCCTGGCGAGCCTGGCCGCGGCGCTGCTGCTGCTGTTCGCCGAGCGTCTGGCCGAGTGGTGGAATCGCCGAAGCCGTCTCTGGACAGCCGAGCCCCTGCTCGAGGCAGTCGACGAGAGCCTCGACGACCTCGCCAGTGAGCCCGATGCTCGCGTGGCGATCATCAAGTGCTACCGGCGGTTCGAACGGGTCGCCGCGCGGGCCCGGGTGCCTCGCGCGCCCTGGCAGACGTCCGAGGAGTTCATGCGCGAGGCTCTCGCGCGCCTCGCCCTCCCGCGCGCCGCGGTGGAACGGCTGACGCGCCTGTTCGAGGTCGCGCGCTTCAGCCATCATCCACTCGGGTCGCTCGAGCGAGACAATGCGCGCGCCGGCCTCGAGGAGATCAGGACCGCGCTCGAGCCTGGAGAGGCATCGCTTGTCATCTCATGAGCCGAAGTGGGGGCCGGCCCTCGCCGCCGCGCTCCTGCTCGTCATCGTCCTCGTCGCCGGCATCGTGCTGATCCAGTTTCTCGTGGACCAGCCCTACCGGCCGGCGGCGATCCGGCTCATCGCCGCCTCGGTCCTGCTCGTAGCCGTGTTCCGTGTCCGGGCGTTCGTCCGCGCGTCGACCGAGCGTCCGCCGGCGTGGGACGCCGAGCGTGCCGGAGAAGCCCGATGGGCCCCGGCATCGTCTGCACATACGCAATTCGAGCATTTCCACGACGAGATGAAGTTCAGCGTGAGGAGCCAGCGCTACTTCGAGCATGTGCTCTGGCCGCGGCTCTGCGAACTCGCGCGAGTGGGAGGCGAGCCGGCGGCGTGGCTCGACAGGCCGCCGGGCCGGCGGTTCGGCCGTGGTCCCTCGCTCGAGGCGCTCCGTGTCCTCATCGCCTCGCTGGAGCGGCGCCGGTGACCATCGGCCGCGTCACCGAGCGGAGCGGAGAGATCGTTGGAACCCTCGCGCGCGTGATCGTCGGGAAGGCGGACGTGCTGGAACGCATCCTCGCCGGGATCCTCGCGAACGGTCACGTCCTGATCGAGGACTACCCTGGTCTCGCGAAGACGCTGATCGCGCGGCTGTTCGCACAGGCGCTGAACCTGTCCTTCAAGCGGCTCCAGTGCACGCCCGATCTCCTCCCTGCCGACGTGACCGGGAGTTTCCTGTTCGACCAGCGGCAGGCCCGCTTCGAGTTCCGGCCGGGCCCCGTCTTCACGCACCTCCTGTTGGCCGACGAGATCAACCGGGCGACGCCGAAGACCCAGGCCGCGCTGCTGGAGGCGATGCAGGAGGCGCAGGTGACCGTGGAAGGAGAGTCCTTTCGGCTCGAGCCGCCGTTCCTCGTGATCGCGACGCAGAACCCGATCGAGCTGGAGGGAACCTATCCGCTCCCCGAGGCGCAGCTCGACCGGTTCCTGATGCGCGTCTCGGTGGGCTACCCGAGCGCGGACGAGGAGCGACAGATCCTCGAGCGGCGGCGGCAGCGGCGACAGGACGAGGCCCAGGTGCCGGCCGTGGTGTCCCGCGACGAAGTCCTGGCCATGCAGCGCACGCTCG
>QHSV01000252.1 GCA_003221655.1 Candidatus Rokuibacteriota bacterium | reverse complement strand
GGCGTCCCCGCCTCGATCCTGAGAGCGTCGAAGGCCACGAGCCCGACCGGCCGCGTGCCGGCGCCGACAAGCGCATCCCACATTCTCGGCGCCTCGCTCGCCGGGCCTGCGATCCACACCTCGGCTTCACCCGTCTCCCGGCCACCGCTCACGAGCCGCACCGGGGTGTCGCCGAGCTTGCCGGCCGCGTGCGACCACTGGCTCTCCGGTGGACGCGCGCCCGTCAGCCGCTCGCTCGTCTCCGGCGCCTTCGGTCCGGCGAGTACGAAGAGCGCCGTCTCGCCGGAGACGTCGCGGATCGCCACCTTCTCGGAAAACAGATACTGATCGAGCGCCTCGGCGATCTTCTGCGCCATGGCCGGCGGCGTCACGACCAGGATCCGATCGTCGACGACCCAGACGAAAAGGACGACCTGCACCTTGCCGTGGACGTCGAGCAAGGTCGTCGCGCACCCCTGTCCCGGCCCGAGCGCTTTGACCTCGTTGCTCACGAGAGCGTGGAGGAACGCCCCGCGATCGCGTCCGGTCAGCTCGAGCAATCCGAAGTCGCCACGATCGAGGAGCCCTACCCCGCGGCGCACGAGTGCGTACTCCTCGGCCGGGTTTCCGTACGCGACGGGCAACTCCCAGTCAGAGACGTTCGCGAACTTCGCGCCCGCGGCGACGTGACGCTCGTGGAGCGGCAGGTGACTCGCCATGCCGCCATTCTACATGACGCGCCGTGGCCCCAGGGACCGGTGCTGCGTCCGGCGCGTAGGCGCCGTGCTAGACTGCGCGCCGTGCGACCGCCGCCGCGCCGGACGATCCTCCGTTTCCAGAGGCATCTGCTCGCGTGGTACGCCGAGCACGGTCGCGATTTACCATGGCGACGGACCCGGCACCCGTATCACGTGCTGGTGTCAGAGATCATGCTCCAGCAAACGCAGGTCGACCGGGTCGTGCCGAAGTACCGCGAGTTCCTGCGCCATTATCCAACCCTCGAGCGTCTCGCCGCGGCGCGCGTCGGCGCCGTGCGGCGCCTCTGGTACCCGCTCGGCTACAACATCCGTCCGATTCGCCTCCACGCGATCGCGCGCGAAACCGTCGCCTGCTACGGCGGCCGCCTGCCCGATCGCGAGGACGCGCTGCGGCAGCTCCCCGGCGTCGGGCGCTACACGGCCGGCGCGATCCTCTCGTTCGCCTACGGCCAGGACACCGCGGTCCTCGACACCAACGTGCGGCGCGTGCTGGGCCGCGTGTTCCTGGGCCCGCGCCGCCTCGCGCGCCTCCGCGGGGACAAGGCGCTCTGGGACCTCGCCGCGGCGCTCGTCCCGCGCGGGCGTGGCTACGACTTCAACCAGGCGCTCATGGATTTCGGCGCGACGTGGTGCACGCCGCGCAAGCCCCGCTGTGCCCCCTGCCCCATGAAGCGCTTCTGCGCCAGCTACGGGCTTGCCTAGCGTCGTCGAGGTCGTGGCGGCCCTGGTGCGGGACGACACGGGCCACTACCTGATCACCCAGCGCCGCAGCGGGTCGCACCTCGCGGGCCTCTGGGAGTTTCCGGGAGGCAAGCGCGAGTCCGGAGAGTCGCTGGAGACGGCCCTCCGGCGCGAGCTGACCGAGGAGCTGTCGGCGCGCTTCGTCGTCGGCGAGAAGGTCGACACCGTCCAGTGGGAGTATCCCGACCGGACGGTCGTGATCCATTTCTATCGTTGCCGGCTCGAGTCGGGGACGATCGAGCCTCGCGAGGCGCAGACCATGGCCTGGGTCGCGCCCGAGCGTCTCGGCGATTTCGACTTCCCGCCGGCCGACCGCGAGCTGATCACGCGCCTTCGCGGGGGCTCAGCACCTTGACTTCACGGGTGAGGCCGGCCTAGAGTCCCCGCCATCAGCCGTGCGGAGTCCGCCCCCAGCAAATTCCAGAGGGAGGGCGTATGGCAACGCTCAACGTCAACGGCAAGCCCCACCAGGTCGATGTCGAGCCCGACACTCCGCTGCTCTACGTGCTTCGCGACAACCTCGGGCTGCACGGCCCGAAGTTCGGGTGCGGGCTGGCGCAGTGCGGATCGTGCAGTGTCCTGATCGACGGCAAGGCCGTCCGCTCGTGCACCCACGCCGTCGGCAAAGTCGGGCCCGGCAAGATCGTGACGCTCGAGGGCCTGGGGACGCCGCAGAAGCCCCACCCCGTGCAGCAAGCCTTTATCGAGGAGCAGGCAGCCCAGTGCGGGTACTGCATCAACGGCATGGTGATCCAGACGACCGCCTTCCTCGCGGCCCGGCAGAGCAATCCTTCCGAGCGGGAGATTCGTCAGGCGCTCCAGAACAATCTCTGCCGCTGCGGCACGCACCAGCGCATCATCGCCGCCGTGAAGCGCGCCGCGGCGCTGATGGGCAAGGGGGCCTGACATGGCGACGATCGAGACGACCCGCCGCGAGTTTCTGCTCGGCGCCGGGGCGCTGGTGGTCTCGTTCGGCCTGGCGCCCGGCGCTCTCGCCCAGACCCCCGGGGCCACGAAGCCGCTAGCGCTCGACCAGGTCGATTCCTTCCTCGCCGTCGGAAAGGACGGCGCGGTCACGATGTACACGGGCAAGGTGGACATCGGGACGGGCATCCGCATCGCCTTGCCCCAGATGGTGGCCGAGGAGCTGGACGTCGCGCTCGCCAAAGTGAAGCTGATCGAAGGCGACACGGCGCTCACGCCCGACCAGGGGCCGACGTGGGGGAGCCTTTCCGTCCAGATCGGCGGGGTTCAGCTCCGGCAAGCCGCAGCCACCGCGCGTCAGGCGCTGATCCAGATGGCCGCGCAGCGCCTCGGCTCGCCCTCGGCGGACCTCGCCGTGAAGGACGGGGTCATCTTCGTCCGGGCCGAGCCCAGCCGGCGCGTCTCCTACGCCGAGCTGATCGGTGACCAGTCCTTCAACCTGAAGCTCGACCCGGCCGCGCCGCTGAAGAGACCGAGCGAACACACCGTCGTCGGTCAGTCGGTGCCGCGGCCCGATGTCGTCACGAAGGTTCGCCGAGAGCGAGTGGGCCGCCGTGACGGCGGCCAAGCAGCTCAAGGCTACCTGGTCTTCGTGGGACGGGCTCCCGGAGATGTCGAAGCTCTGGGAGCACGTGCGCGCCACGAAGGTCGCGAAGGACGACGTCGCCGTGAACCAGGGCGACCCGAAGGCGGCGATGGCCAGCGCCACGAAGACGCTCAAGGCCACCTATGACTTCGCCATCCATACCCACGGATCGATGGGCCCGGCCTGCGCCGTGGCCGACGTGAAAGACGGCCGCGCCGAGATCTGGTCGCCCTCGCAGGCGCCGCACTGGCTGCGCCGCGAGGTCGCGGCCACCCTCCAGATGGATTCCAAGGACGTCCACATCCAGTACCTCGACGGCGCCGGCTGCTATGGCCGGAACGGTCACGAGGACGCGACGTGCGACGCCGCGCTCATCGCCAAGCTGATCGGCAAGCCCGTGCGCGTGCAGTGGATGCGTGAGGACGAGCACGGCTGGGATCCGAAGGGCCCGCCCACGCTCGTCGAGATCTCGGCGGGGCTGGACGCCCAGGGCAACATCGTCGGGTGGGACTCAGAGCTGTGGGTGCCAAAAGCGGACATCACGGAGTGGCCCCGCACGCTGGCGGCGACGCACGCCGGAATACCGCAGACGGAGGCCATCAACCGTACGCCAACGAGGTGTTCATCGACGAGTGCGCAGCGGCAGCCGGCGTCGACCCGGTCGAGTACCGGCTACGCTATCTCAGCGATCCGCGCGGCATCGCCGTGCTGCGTGCAGCGGCCAACCTGGCCAAGTGGGAGACGCGGCCCTCGCCGCGGCGCGACCAGTCCGCTCCGATCGCCCGCGGGCGCGGCTTCGCCTACGTCAAGTACGAGAACGCCCGCACCTACTGCGCCGGCGTGGCGGAGGTCGAGGTCCACCGGCAGACGGGGGCGATCCGGTGCACGCGCTTCTTCGTCTCGCACGACTGCGGGCAGATCATCAACCCCGACGGCGTGCGCGCCCAGATCGAGGGCAACGTCATCCAGACGATCTCGCGGACGCTCAAGGAAGAGCTGAAGTGGAACCGCTCGCGGGTGACGAGCGTCGACTGGGCGAGCTATCCGATCTTACGGTTTCCCGAGGTGCCCGAGGTCCACATGGAGCTGATCAACCGGCCCAACGACCCGCCCTGGGGCGTGGGCGAGCCGAGCGCCGTGTTGCCGGCCCCGGCCATCTCCAACGCCGTCTTCGACGCCATCGGCGTCCGGCTGCGCAGTGTCCCGTTCACGCCGGCGAAGGTGGTGGCGGCGACGAAGACGACGGGCGCCAAAGCGTAGATCGTCGGGTCACCCGGCTGCCTGTCCCGGAGTCCCCTCGAGTCGCGGTACAATCGGGCTCCTCGTCCCGGCACGGGACACCAGGACCCCATGGACCTACCGAGAACAGCGAGCGCGGTGGTGATCGGTGGCGGTGTCGTCGGCTGCAGCATCGCCTACCATCTCGCGCGGCGCGGTCTCGCAGACGTCGTCGTGGTGGAGCGCGAAACGGTCGGCTCGGGGACCACGAGCAAGGCGGCGGGCGGCATCCGCGTCCAGTTTCCCACCGAGACCGAGATCCGCTTCTCGCTGGAAGCGATCCGAGTGTTCGAGCGCTTCCAGGACGAGTTCGGCGTCGACCCCGGCTACAAGAAGATCGGCTATCTCTTCCTCATCTCCGACGCCAAGCAGCTCCGCGGATTCGAAACGCGAATCGCGCTCCAGCGCAAGCTCGGGGCCGACGTGCGCGTGATCACGCCCGACGATGCTCGGAAGCTCGTGCCCGCCCTTCGGGTGGACGATCTCATCGCCGCGGTGTGGGGGCCCGGAGACGGGCTCGCGGGTCCGGCCGAGGTCACCGCCGGCTTTGCCCGTCGCGCGCGTGAGCTGGGCGTGAAAATCGTCGAGGGCGTACGCGTCACGTCGCTCGAGCGGGCGCAGGGGCGGGCCAGCGGGGTGACGACCTCGGCCGGAGCGATCGCTTCGCCCCTGGTGATCAACGCCGCCGGGCCGTCCGCCGCGCGCGTCGCGCGGCTGGCAGGCGTCGAGCTGCCCGTGCACCCCAGACGCCGGCACATCTTCTTCACCGAGCCGTTCCCGGCGATTCCCGGTCCCGTGCCGCTGACGACCGACGTCACCAGCGGCTTCTACTTCAGGAAGGAGCTGGAGCAGGTGCTGCTGAGCCCGGGGGACGTCGAGGACATCGGCGAGGACTTCGACGTGCCGATGGACTGGGGCAAGGTGGAGGAGGCGGTGCAGAAGGCGATCCTGCGTTTGCCGATCATCGGCGACGCGCGCATCGCCGGCGGCTGGGCCGGTCTCAGACCGCTCACGCCGGACGACCACGCCATCATCGGGTGGGCGCCGGGTGTCGAGGGCTTCTTCCTGGCCGTCGGATTCGGCGGCCACGGCTTCCAGCACTCGCCCGCCACTGGCCGCTATGTGGCGGAATGGATCCTGGACGGCAAGCCTTCCCTCGACCTCTCGCTGTTCGATCCGAGCCGGTTCGACCGTCCGGGGGCGGCCCACGAAGCGACCGCCGACGCCGAGTGACCCGGTGAAGATCGCCGACGTCCGCGTGACCCTCGCCGACATCCCCGTGAAACGCCCGCACAAGATGTCCTTCACGACGCTCGCGGCGGTGAATTTCGCCTTCGTGCGCGTCGAGACGGCGGACGGCCTCACGGGCTGGGGAGAGGCCGCGTGCCTCGGCGGGCCGACGTGGAGCGAAGAGTCGTCGGAGTCGGTCGCGGTCACGATCGAGCGCTACATCGCGCCGTGGCTCGCCGGCCGCGACGCCACCCGGATCGAGGCGCTGAGCCGCGAGATGGCGCGGCGAGTACAGGGCAATCCCTTCGCGCGCGCCGCCGTCGAGATGGCGCTCTGGGATCTCAATGGCAAGGCCCTCGGCGTTCCCGTGCACCGCCTGCTCGGCGGCCGCATGCGCGAGAGCGTGCCGCTCTCGTGGTCGCTCGCCGTCGAGAGCGCGGAGGCCGAGGTCGCGGAGGCGCGCGAGAAAATCGCGCTCGGCCATCGCATCTTCAAGATCAAGACGGGCGCGCATCCGGTCGCCCGCGACGTCGCGCGAGTCGGGCGACTGCGCGAGGCCGTCGGCCCCGACGTCTCCCTCCGCGTCGACGCCAACCAGGGCTGGGACCGAGCCACGGCGCTCCAGGCCATCCGCGCGCTCGAGCCCTACGCCCTGGACTTCGTCGAGCAACCGGTGGCGCGCTGGGATCGAGAGGGCCTGGCCGAGATCGCGCGAGCCGTGAGGGTGCCGGTCATGGCCGACGAATCCTGCTGCTCGCTCCACGACGCGCTCGCCATCGCGCGCCTGGGCGGCGTGAGTATCCTCGCCCTCAAGCTCACGAAGTCGGCCGGCATTCTCGGCACCATGGCCATCGCGCGCATCGCCGAAGCGGCCGGCATGGGCTGTTACGTCGGCTGCATGATCGAGACGTCGCTCGGCACCGCCGCGTACCTCCAGGTGGCGCTGGCGGCGGCGCCGGTGACATGGGGCTGCGAGCTGTTCGGCCCGTTGCTCCTCACGGGCGACGTGGTGCGCCGGCCCGTGCAGTACGCCGACGGCGCGATCCTGGCGCTCGACGGCCCAGGGCTCGGCGTGGAGATGGACGAGACGCTCCTGAAGGAGTGGACGCGCCACTGACGCTGGTGTTTCCCCGCCCGGTCCGGCTCGCGGTTCGCGAGCGACGCCTACGAGCGCAGGCAGCGCTCGACGGCGTCCGCGAGCTCGTCGGCCCGCGCCTCCAGATCGTTCTCCGTGAGATTGGCGATCGGGTGCGGCGTGTGCACGAACGGGTAGCCGGGCTTGCCCCAGCTCGTCGCCATGGCTTCGCCGGTGGTACGGAAGGGCGTGGTGACGATCGCCACCGCCGGCACTCCCTGCTGCTCCATCAGGATCGCGTCGAGCACACTGCTCGAGCTGCAAGACCCTCAGTCGCCGATGCCCGAGACGACCAGATCCGCCTGGCTTCGCAGCGCGCGGATGGCGGCCTCGTCGATCTCGTGGCTGGGCGAGCGCTTGCGATTGGTGACGGCCACGGTCATTCCGTGGCGGCGGGCCAGGCGCTCCGCGAGCTTCCGCAGCAGCGTGTCCGAGTTGAACTTCGTGTTGTCCACGAGGCCCAGGCGCAATCCCTTCAGGCTCGCGGGCCGCTGGGCGACCTCGACCGCGCGCTGCACGGGTCCGGACGTCGGATCGAAGAGCTTCATGTCATCCCTCACGATGTCTCGACTCGCATGGTCACGGCACGCGTCCACTTGTTGCCCCAGCCCGGCAGGCACGCCGACCAGCTCCCCGCCCGGCCGCCGGCGCAGGCGATGAGGATGTCCTCGGGCCGCTCGAACAGATGGCGCCACGTCGTCTCGTCGGCCGCCTCCACGGCCCCCGGCAGGCGCGCTGCGCGCTTGAAGTCGGCGACGCGCCGGCACGCGTGCTCGATCACGAACTGCTGCACCTGCGCGCGGCTCCAGCCGGCGCGGCGCAGGACCTCGGCGTGCTCCCCGGCGAAGACGACGAGCGCCTGGTTGAAGCCCTTCACGTTGGGCACACCGAGATTGCAGAGCGCATCGGCGAAGCCCAGGAGCAACGGCTCCGGCGCCGCCGCCAGCTGGTTATAGACCTGGTACAGGCTGTTCGACGCGTACACGGTGACGGCGCTGTCCTCCGCGCGCAAGCCGCGCGCCACGTGCAGCGGCTCCCACGGAGGGTCGTCCTCGTGCTCGGCGAAGCAGAACGAGTACTTCCCGGGATTCCCGAACGTCGCGCGGTCGAGCAGGCCCGGCCGCGTGTTCATCACATTCATCATGATCAGCCGCACCGCGCGCCCGATCGTCGCGTTCGGGCGGTGGCCCTGGCCGAACGCATTGTTGCCGCTATTGATCGCCAGCCGGCGCGCCACCGGGCCGTTGACGACGAGCACCATTGCCGATCCCCCGGTGCTGCTGGCCGGCCCATGGTAGGCGAAGTCCGGATGGCAGAGCCCTTTGATGGCGGCGACGACGACCGGCAGGTACTCCGGGCGGCAGCCCGCCATGACCGCGTTGATCGCCACCTTGTCGGCCACGACCACGGTGTTGCGCCCGGCGACCTCGCCGATAACCTCGTCGCCGCGCAGGCCGCCGGCAGCCAGCATCTCCTCGATCGACGCGTCGCTCGGCGGCACCACCGGCAGGCCGTCGGTCCAGCCGGCGCTGTAGTAGGCCTCGATGAGCTCTCTCGGGTCCTGAACCGTATCCAAGGGATGACGATGATAGCATCTGGCCGACGAGCCCCATGAGCCCATCTGAACCGGCCCGGCACCTCTCGATGATCCGCGGGTTCCACCTCGCCGACTTTCTCACGTTGGGAAACGCCGCGTGCGGCGTGATCGCCATCTTCGCCGTCATGGCCTACGTCGAGACCCGCGATCTCCGGCGCCTCCTGGCGGCGGCGGCGCTGATCCCGCTGGCGCTCGTCTTCGACGCCCTGGACGGGCGAGTCGCCCGCTCACGTCGAAAGCACTCGGACATGGGGCGCGAGCTCGACTCTCTGGCCGACGTCATCTCGTTCGGCGTCGCACCCGCGGCGATCGCATACGGCGCCGGCATGACGGGCCTGTGGGACATCGCCATCCTGGTTTACTTCGTCGCTTGCGGCGTCAGCCGTCTGGCCCGCTTCAACGTCACGGCCGAACGGCTGTCCGCGGGCGCGGACAAGGTCAAGTACTTCGAGGGCACGCCCATCACCTCGAGTCTCGTCCTGGTCGCTGTCGTCGCGGCGTCAGTCTGGCTCGAGCGCGTCGGCGACGCGCTCCCGTTCGGCGCCGTCAGCGTGGGCCCCGGGCACCTTCATCCGCTGACCCTGCTCTGGGCGCTCTCGGGCTCGCTGATGATCAGCAAGACGATCCGCATCCCGAAGCTCTGATGCGCGCGGCCGGATGCCCGGGTGAAAGGCAGGTCGGGCGCTGTTGACACACAATGATTCGGCGCCGACGGGTGCTCATTTGATCGCCAGACTGCTGAACGGCTTGGTCGACCCGGCCGCGGCGAACAGCGGGCCTTGCTTGAACACCCCATCCGACGTGGTGAGGTGCGATGCGTTCGTCCACAGCAGTCGCTTGTCGGGTGCGACCGTGAAATAGAGCACCTGCACGTCGCGCTGAGCCGTTCTGACGTAGACGACGAGCAAGGGCGACTCATCGAACACGAAAAACGGCTGCTGCTCGACGAACGCCGTTTTGTAGTGGTCGCGCTCGTTCTGGGGCGCAGTGGCGAACCACTGCTTCAAACGACCTCCGCCTTCCGGCGTCATGTCGTTGGCGAACGCATCGACATCCCCGACGCGAAGCGCGGCTTTCATTCGATCGATCGTCGCTTTCACCCGAGCGGTGACAGCGGACAACGGTCCCCTCGCGTCGAGCGGAGCGCCCGTCAGCAGGAGAGCACTCGGTCGCCATGTCGAAGGCACAAGCGACACTCGATGCGTCGCCCGCTTGATGTCAGCATCCGTGCAGTACGAGGGCGTCTCGGTGGGAGCCGCACCTGAGGGAGCAAACCAGTCCGTGACGATCCTAAAGCTTGCCTTGTTAGTGCGCGACGGCAAAAACCTGAACGTGTCTTCGCCGTCGTGCGCAAATACGAGCGGCACGAATGCCGTCTGACGCGTGGATTGGAACTTGCCGAGAAAGGCCACCAGGCCATCGAACTCGTACGCACGTGGCACGGCGAGGAGCTGAATCGACTGGAATTGCTCAAAGAAGGCATCGGCCTGCCTGTCGAACTGCGCCGAATCTCTGGCCTGGGCCGTATCCGTCAGCTTGAGCAACGCACCTCGATCCTTCTGTTTAATGGCAACAATAACGGACCGGAACGTGCGCTCGGGTTCACCCCCGGTGCCGGACCCCGTCTCCCACCACGCGCTCGCGGGATACACGCGTTCCGCCAATTGCAGGCAGGCTGTCGTCCGCAAATGGCCAGCTTCGGCGTGAAACGCCATCGGGGCATACACTGTTCGGACATCCTGCGCAGACGCCCTCTCGGATCCGAGGCCGAGCGCGCTCATGATCGTTAGCGCGACAATCAGAAGCCGAACGTGCACGAGACCCCTGAGAGGTTGATGGTGCAGTCTAGCGCGTCGGCCATTATCGGCCTGGGGCCGGCGGCGCGCGGCACTTCGGTCCTTCTGCTCCCACAGGATGTTCTGATACATACACGGCCTCCCGACCGCAGCGCTGCGGGCACTCTAGCACGGCCGGACGACGCGTCAGGTGGACTGGGGAAGGCGGTTGACGCTGACCGACCGCCCGCATAGCATGAGGCCGCTCGGCTCCGCACACAGGCCTTTCAGTGGAGGATCGCGATGATCGGACGAGTTCGGACTGCTCTGCTGGCCGCGTTGCTCGTTATCGGACTCACCGCGCCCGCCCTCGCCCAGAAGCCGGTGAAGATCGGCGTTCTCACGCCGCTCTCTCCACCCGGTGACGCGGCCGCCGGGCAGTTCATCGTCCGCGGCGCCAAGATGGGTGCCGAGGACGTCAACGCGCGGGGCGGCGTCCTCGGCGGGCGGAAGATCGAGCTGGTGGTCGAAGACGACGCGGGCACGCCGGAGAAGGGTGGGGCCGGGTTCCGCAAGCTCGCGAGCCAGGACCAGGCGGTGGCGGTCGTCGGCCAGTTCCACAGCTCGGTGATGACGGCGGTGCAGGCGCTCGCCGAACAGTTCAAGGTCCCGGTCTTCTCCACCCAGGCGTCGGCGCGGCAGATCACCGAGAAGCACCTGAACTACACCTTCCGCACTCACGTGATCGACCCCGATCGCTGTCAAATGTGGACCCGCTGGGTCAAGGAACGGGGCTTCAAGCGGGCTGCGCTGATCACGGAGAACACGGACTACGGCGTGGGCCTGGTCGACGAGACCAAGAAGGCTTTCGCGTCGATGTATCCGGGCGCCGAGCTGAAGACGATCATCTTCGATCGAGCGGTGGTCGATCTCACCCCGCAGCTCCTGGAGATCAAGAACTGGAAGCCGGACGTCCTCCTCAACGGTGGCATCGGCACGCCGATGTACCTGATCATCAAGCAGGCCTACGACGTGGGGCTCCACCCCGCGGTGCCGATGCTCATCTCCTACGACGCGCCCGCGCGACCCGAGTACTGGAAGACTCTGGGCGAGAAGGGCACGTGGGCCTCCTTCATCGTGTACTACCACCCGACGATGAAGCTGACCGCCCGGGGCGAGGCCTTCCGCAAGAAGTACATGGCCGACTTCAAGGAGGACCCGATCTACGGAGCCCTCAACGCGTACTCCCAGGTGGTCCTGCTGGCCGACGCGCTGAACGCGGCCAAGAGCGACAACAGCGACGAGCTGGTCAAGGCGCTCCTGGCCGGGAAGTTCGAGGGCTGGAACGGCACGATCAGCTTCTCGCGAGGCGAGGGTCCGTACTGGCAGCAGTGGACGCCGCCGATGCTCGTGACCCAATACACGAAGCCCGAGATGCCGTTCGCGGACGTCAAGATCGTCTATCCGACCGAGCTCAAGACGGGCGATTGGATGGCGGTACCGAAGCGCTGAGGACGCAGGCGCCCCGCGTTGGACGCGTTCATCCTGTCCCAGTACGTCCTCTCGGGCGTGGTCATCGGTGTGATCTACAGCCTGATGGCCCTCGGGATCACCTTCATCTACAGCATCATGAAGATGATCAACTGGGGGATGGGCGAGTTCTACATGATCGGCAGCTACGTGCAGTACGCGCTGATCGCGACCCTGCTGGGCCCCCGGCGCTGGTATTTGGCGCTTCCGCTGGCGATGGGAGCCGTCTTCCTCCTCGGGCTGGTCGTCCAGCGATTTCTCCTGCGACCGATGTTCGTGGGCGGCATCGAGCGGCGCGACGAGTACGCGACGATCATCACCATCGCCCTCATGGTCCTCTTCCGGAACCTGGCCATCGTCCTCGGTGGGCCGAACCAGTACGCGCCACCCGACTACGCCCGCCCCATGACGCTCGGGACGCTGCCCATCTCGGGCAACCGCTTCGTGGCGCTGGTCGGCACGCTCGTTCTCCTCGCCCTCTTCTATCTCGTGATCAAGAAGACGTGGGTGGGGCGCGCGCTTCGCGGCGCCGCCCAGAATCGCGTCGGCATCCAGACCGCCGGGATCGACGTGCTCCGCCTGGACATGCTGGCGTTCGGCGTCGGCGTGGCGCTGGCGGCCGCGGCCGGCGCGCTGCTGGCGCCCGACTTCCTCGTCTACCCGGAGAACGGCGCCATCTCGACCTTCAAGGGCTTCGAGATCATCGTCATCGGCGGGCTGGGCTCGGTCCTCGGCAGCATCGTCGGCGGCGTGCTGCTCGGCGTGATCGAGGCGCTGGGGTCGGTCTTCCTTTCGGCCGCCTACAAGGACCTCTACGGCTTTCTGTTGCTCATCGCGCTGCTCGTCTTCCGGCCCACCGGGCTCTTCGGCGAGCGCGAGCGGAGCGTGTAGCTCTCGGAGCGCGCGGTGGGCCGCCTGATCTTCGTCGAGGGCTTCCCCGGCGCCGGCAAGTCGACGACGGCGCAATTCCTTGCGCGTCAGCTCACGCGTCACGGGCGCCTGGCGCGCTGGGTCTACGAAGCGGAGGTGCTGAAACCAGTTCGTGAAGACCCCGCCATGCCGACCTGTGCGGTGCGATCGTCGAACGCGTTCCGTGTGACAGTCATCTCGCTGCCCCCTTCCAGGGGTCGAACATGGGACACGGCACTAGTCGGATTGGCGCCGGGGCATGAGGACCGGCCCCAGGGCCGGGATCCGCGAGGCCAGTCGCCTCGCCAGCGCTCGAGAGATTCCCGCGAGGCCTTCCGGGTAGCCGCGAGCGATGACGATCACGAGCAGCGCGAAGAGCACCATGCGGATCTCGCCCCAGGCCCGCAGCGCCTCCGACAGCACCTCGATGAACACCGCGCCCAGGATGGGCCCCGCGAAGGTCCGGAGTCCACCGACGATGACCATGACGATCACCATCGCCATCTCGTTGAACTTCATCGGTGTCGGCGACAGCAGGCCCACGTAGTGGCCCTGGAATCCGCCGGCGACCGCGGCGAAGACGGCCGAGGCGGCGAAGACGAACCGCTTCCACTTGAAGGTGTCCACGCCCATGACGGCGGCCGCTTCCTCGTCGTCGCGGATGGCGCGCATGTACGAGCCGATCCGGGAGTCGACGATCTCCCGGGCCGCCAGGATCACCGCCAGCGTCAGGGCGAGAAAGAGGTAGTAGTAGGCGGTCGGGCGCGGCGTCGCGAAGAGAAACGGTGTGGCCAGGCCGAGGTCCCCCCGCGTGATCTCGTACTCGACCGTGATGAGAAGCCGCATCGACTCCGCGAAGGCCCAGGTGGCGAGCGCCAGGTAGATCGCGCGCATCCGCAGGCAGAGCGTGCCCAGCCCGTAGCCGATCGCGGCCGCGACGAGCGCCCCGGCGGCGATGCCCACGAGGATCGGCACGCGCGCGTACAGGACGAGCAAGGCCGACGTGTAGGCGCCGATGCCCGCGAACGTATGGTGCGCCAGCGAGAACTGCCCGGTGTACCCGGCGAGCAGGTTCCAGCCGATGGCGAGGATGACATAGTAGAGACTCGTGGCCAGGACGTGGGTGTGGTACTCGGACGCGGCCAGCGGGAGCCACGCGAGCGCCGCGTACGCGAGGACGCACCAGCCGAGGCGGCGGCCCAGACGCCGCAGTCTCAGGCTCCGAGGAGCGCGTCGCGGATGATCTCGCGGAGCTGATCGGCGAAGGCCTGACGCGGGCCTTCGCGGCGCACGCGGCCGATCTCGAGCATGTAGAGATAGTCGGAGATCTCGACCGCCTTCGTGATGTTCTGATCGACCAGGAGGATCGTCACCCCGGCGGCCTGGACCTCGCGGAGCCGGTCGTAGACCTGCTCGGCGATCCGCGGCGCCAGGCCCGCCGACGGCTCGTCGACCAGCAGCAGGCTCGGGTCGGTCACGAGCTCCTTGGCGACAGAGAGCATCTTCGCTTCTCCGCCGGAGAGCACCGTGGCGCGGAGCCGGCGCTTGTCGCGGAGCCGCGGGAAGGCGGTGTAGGCGCGCTCGAGCATCGAGGCAACGCGGGTCCGGTCGTGGCGGAAGACCCAGGTCCCGATCTGGAGATTCTCCTGCACCGTGAGCTGGGGAAAGATGTTCGCGCCCTGCGCCACGTAACCGATCCCCAGCCGCTTCAGCGCGTGAGGCGCCAGGTGCCCGACCTCACGCCCGTCGAACACGATCCGGCCCTGTCTCGGATGGAGAAATCCGAACACCGTCTTCAGCAGCGTCGACTTCCCCGCCCCGTTCGGCCCGATGATGCCGGTCACCGTGCCCCGGGCGACGCCAAGGTGGACGTCGCTGAGGATGTCGATGCCGTCGACGTAGCCCGCGACGATCCCGTGAAGCTCGAGGAGCGCCACCTACCGCCCCAGGTAGGCTTCGAGCACCGCGGCGTGGTTGGCGATCTCCTCGAACGATCCCTCGGCGATGAGCTGGCCCTCGTGCATGACCGAGACCCGCAGGCACAGCCGGCGCAGCGTCGCCATCTCATGGGACACGATCAAGAACGTCACGCCCTCCTCCTGGTTCATGCGGAGGATCGTCTCCATGATCGTGTCCTTGATCGTGGGGTGCACGCCGGCAAAGGGCTCGTCCATGAGAAAGAGATGGATCGGGCTCACCATGAGGCCCCGCGCGATCTGCAGCAACATGCTCTGGCCGCCCGACAGTTCCTTGGCCATCGCGTGTCGCTGCGGATCCAGCGTCACGAACTCCAGGAGCGCCCGCGCGCGTTCGAGGATCTTCGGCCTCGGGCGGTGGCCACCCCGGTCGAGCTCCGCCAGGGCCGGAAGCAGGACATTCTCCAGCACCGTCATGTTGCCGAAGAGCTTCGGGGTCTGGAACGTCCTGGCCACGCCGCGCGCCGTGATCTCGTGCGGCCGCAGGCGGTCGATTCGCTCGCCGCGCAGCCGGATCTCGCCCGCGTCAGCACGGTACAGGCCCGAGAGCAAGTTGACCGTGGTCGTCTTGCCCGAGCCGTTGGGACCGATGAGGCCGCGGACCTCGCCGGCGCGGATGGCGAGCGGAAGACGGTCGACGGCCACGAGGCCGCCGAACCGCTTGGTCAGGCCTCTCGTCAGGAGCAGCCATCCGTTCGGTGTGCCGTCGACTTCCGTCACACCAACGGTTCCCAGAACCGCTGGATCTCGATCACGTAGCCGTTGGGGTCGCGTACGAAGGCGTTGTAGATCCGGTACGGCGGATTGTCCGAAGGCTCCTTGACGAACTCGACGCCCCAGCGTCGGAGATGAGCGCACCAGTCGTCGACCTGGTCCGTGACCAGCGTGAACACGACGCCCTGAGGCTCTGTGGGGGTGTCCGCCCGCAGGCAGAATCCCACGTAGGCAGTACCGCTCACGTGGTAGATGCGGCACGTGCCCTGGTCGCGGGCCAGGCGGAGGCCGAGGATGCGCTCGTAGAAGTCCGCCGTGCGCGCCAGGTCGCGTGTGTCGAGAAACGTGATCTGCTGGCCGACCGCGCGATCCGCCATCGTGGCTTCGGCGGGTCAGTCGGTCACACCGGGCGTGGCGGCTGGCCGACGGCGAGCGCGGTGTGGACCATGGTGACGAGTGAGACGATGTCGAACACGGGGAGCCCGGTCTCCCGCTGGATGTCGGCCGCATACGGCGGCATGTTGGTGCACTCCAGCACGATCGCGCCGATGTCCGAATGCTCGGCGACGAGCCGCCGGGCGACCCGCACGTGCTCCTCGCGCGCGGCGTCGACATCCAGCACCAATTCGTTGCCGAGGAGCACGCGCGTGAACTCCTTCTCGGACTCCATCCCGGCCACGGCGATCGGAATGTCGCCGATGCCCGCGCCGGTGAGGTGCTCCTGGGTGAGGGCCGCCGCGTTCACGGTCATGATGCCCACGCGATGTCCCGGCGGAAGCAGTCGGTGAACGAGCGGGACCAGCAGGAGGCTCGAGGTGAACACGGGGACGCGGACCGCCGCCGCCAGCTCGCGCTGGAACTTCACGAGAAATCCGCAGTTGGTGGTGATCGCGCCCACGCCCTCGTGCTGGAGCTGGTGCGCCCCCTCGATGAACGCCGGCAGGAGCCCCGCGGCGCCCCGGCGCACGACGAGGTCGGGATCGGCGCCCTCCACGCGCTGATAGCGGACCGGGAACGGGAACGTCGACGCGTTGCCCATGTCGCCCGGGATCCTCGGAAATTGCGTGTCCAGCATGAGGATGCCCACGGCGAACCCGTACTGGTTGAAGCCGCCCCGAACACGCCCTGACGCCATGGCCCCATACTTTACCCTGCTTCTTCCTTTCGGGGCCGCGTGAGCTTATCCTCATCCGGCGGAGGCCAGGAGGTAAGCCCGTGAAGATCGACATCTTCCCCCACATCATGCCGCGCCGGTATTTCGATCGGATGCTGCAGGTGGCGCCGCCGGGCATGGCGTTACAGAAGCGGATGTCGGGGATCCCGGTCCTGGTGGACGTCGAGCAGCGTCTGCGGATCATGGACCGCTACGAGGGCTACATGCAGGTCCTGACGCTCGCCAACCCACCGATCGAAGTCGTGGGTAGCCCCGACGCGAGCCCCGAGCTCGCTCGGCTCGCCAACGACGGGATGGCGGAGGTGGTCGCGAAGCACCCCGACCGCTTCCCCGGCTTCGTCGCGTCGCTCCCGATGAACAATCCCGAGGCTGCGGTGCGCGAGATCGATCGCGCGATCGACGATCTGCACGCGACCGGCGTGCAGCTCTATACCAACGTCGCGGGGCGGGCTCTCGATCTGCCGGAGTACCAACCGGTGTTCGACCGGATGGCCCAGCGCGACCTGCCCATCTGGATGCACCCGGCGCGCCCCGCGACGTTCGCCGACTATCCAGGCGAGCAGCGGTCGAAGTACGACATGTGGTGGGCGTTCGGCTGGCCCTACGAAACCTCCGTGGCCATGGGGCGCCTGGTGTTCTCGGGAATCTTCGATCGGCATCCCGGGCTCCGGATCATCACCCACCACCTGGGCGCCATGATCCCCTTCTGCGCCGGGCGCGTGGGCGGCGGCCTGGATCAGCTCGGAAGCCGGAGCGACGACCCCGAGGACATGGGCGCGCTCAAGCAGCTCCGGAAGCGCCCGATCGACTACTTCCGGATGTTCTACGGCGACACCGCTCTCTTCGGCGCGTGGCACGCGATGGAGTCGGGGCTGGCCTTCTTCGGCGCGGACCACGTCCTCTTCGGGACCGACATGCCCTTCGATCCCGAGAAGGGGCCGGGGTTCATCCGCGACACGATCGAGGCCATGACGCGCATGCGGGCCACCGACGAGGACAAGGCGAAGATCTATGAGGGCAACGCGCGCCGGATGCTCCGGCTGCGGTTCAAATGAGTTCGGCTCCGCCTCCAGAAAAAAGGGAGAGACCGCGATGACCAAGCGAGCGAGCATCGAAAGCACCGCTGACGCCTATCTCGAGCTCCTGGCCGCTCGGGGCGTCGAGTACTTCTTCGCGAATTCCGGGACGGACTTCGCGCCGCTCATCGACGCCTATGCCAGGCGGCTCGCGCAAGGCCAGCCGGTGCCGCGGCCCATGACGGTCCCGCACGAGACGCCGGCGGTGGGGATGGCCCACGGTTACGCGATGGTCACCGGGCGACCGCAGGTCGTCATGGTCCATGTGATCGTCGGCGCCGGTAACGCGGTCAGCGGCATCATCAACGCCGCGCGCTCGAACGTGCCGATCCTCTTCAGCGCGGGACGCAATCCGCTCACCGAGACCGGCCTGCACGGCAGCCGTAACCGCCCGATCCACTGGGCGCAGGAGTCCTTCGACCAGGGCGCGATGATCCGCGAGTTCGTCAAATGGGACTACGAGCTCCGGAACTTCACCCAGCTCGAGACGGTCGTCGACCGCGCGCTGGCGCTCACCCAGGCCGAGCCGCAAGGGCCCGTCTACCTCACGCTGCCGCGCGAGGTCCTCGCCGAGAAGCACGAGGTCTTCGAGTACGCCGCCGCGAGCCGCGCCCCCAGACCCGGCGCGGTGTTGGCCGCGCCGGAGACGATCGCCGAGGCAGCCCGGCTGCTGATCGCCGCGCGCAACCCGATCATCCTCACCAAGGCCGCCGGGCGCGATCCCCTCGCGGTCCCCGCGCTCGTGAAGCTCGCCGAGGCCCTCGGCGCGCCGGTGATCGACCAGTTCCACACCCACATGAACTTCCCTCAGGATCACCCGCTCCATGCCGGCTTCGACGCCGCGCCGTACTTCGACGACGCCGACTGCGTCGTGGCGGTCGAGTCGGACGTGCTGTGGTTCCCGGCGCTCAAGGCGCCGCGGCCCGAGACGAAGATCGTCCAGATCGCGGTGGATCCGCTTTTCGCGCGCTATCCGATCAGAGGGTTCCCGGCCGACGCGGCCCTGTCGGGCACGGTGAGCCTGAACCTGACCGCGCTGGCCGAGGCCGTACGGCAGCGCGCCGATGGCCGGGCGGTCGGCGAGCGAACGCAACGCTGGCACGCCGAGCACCGGCGGCTCCGCGAGGCGTGGGCGGCGGCCGCGCGGAAGGTCCAGAACGAGCGTCCGCTCGAGATGCTCTGGGTGTCGAAATGCGTGGGTGACCTCGTGGACGAGAACACGATCCTGGTGGACGAGTACGACTTCGACCCGACCCAGGGCTGTTTCCGCACCCCGCGCAGCTACTTCGGCTCCTCCCCCGCCGGCGGCCTCGGCTGGGGCATGGGCGCCGCGCTCGGCGCCAAGCTCGCAGCGCCCGACAAGACAGTCATCTGCTGCGTCGGCGACGGCGCCTACATCTTCAGCGCACCGACCGCGGCGCACTTCGTCTCGCGCGCGTACAACCTGCCGGTGCTGTTCGTGATTTTCAACAACCGCGCGTGGAACGCGGTCAAGCGCGCCGTGCGGGGCCACGCGCCCGAGGGCGTGGCGGCCAGGACGGGTCAGATGCCGATCTCCGATCTCGAGCCGGCGCCCGACTACGAGCTGGTGTGCCGCGCTTCCGGCGGCCACGCCGAACGCGTCGAGGACCCGGCGGCCCTGCCCGACGCCCTCGCCCGCGCCCTCAAGGTCGTCCGTGACGAGAAGCGCCAAGCGCTCCTCAACGTGATCTGCAAGAAGCCCTGAAAGAGGAGATGGTCTGCCGCACCGGCGTGTGCGGGGCGTGGAGCGGCGACCGGATAGAATGATGCAATGAAGGCGCGCCGGCTCCTAATCCTGGTGACCGCGTGGCTGTCGTTCGATCTGGCGACGCCGTTGCCGGGCGCCTTCGAGTTCGAGATCCAGGACTCCGAGATCGAACAGTCCGTCCACGTCCGCCGGGAGTCGCCGGGGAAGCGGGCGACCGCCTCACCCCGGTCGACCCCCCGACGCCGAGAGCTCGACCCACCAACGCGTTTGACGGCACCGCCGGTGCCGACGGTACGCCAGCCGATTGCCGGCGCGTGGCTCCCGCAGGTGAGGCTGGCCCACCTGCCGTCCGCGAGCCCCGGTTCGTCCTCCGAAGACCACTAGCTCCGTCGTCTCGCTCGCCTCCTGAACACGCCGCCATCCGGGCGGCCAACTCTGCTCGTCAGCTCAGGGAGACACGAGATGACTATCAATCGCTACGAAGGATTGGCTATCGCCATCGCGCTCATCGTCGTGGGGCGTGTCTTGGTCGTGCTCCTCAAAGCGCTGGTGGAGTGACGTATGATCTTTCTGATGGATCCTGAGTTCTGGGCGCGGGTCGCCGGGATCATCGTGATCGATCTCACGCTCGCGGGCGACAATGCCCTCGTCATCGCGCTGGCGGTCCGCACGCTCCAGAAGCGCCAGCAACTCTGGGGGCGCATCTGGGGCACCGCGGGCGCGGTCGGCCTGCGGCTGGCGTTCATCGCGATCGCGACGTTCATGCTGCGAATCCCGTTCCTCCAGCTCGTCGGCGGCGCGGCGCTCCTCTGGATTGCCTTCAAGCTCGTTGGCAAGCAGACCGGCGCCGAAGGTCACGTTCGGGAGGGAAGCTCGCTCCGGGAAGCGATCTGGATCATCATCGTCGCCGACGCGGTCATGAGCCTGGACAACGTGCTCGCCGTCGCCGCCGCGGCCCACGGCGACTTGACTCTCGTGGTCTTCGGCATCGCGCTGTCGCTGCCGATCGTTGTGTGGGGTAGCGGCCTCCTGGCCACGCTGATGAACCGCTTCGTCTGGATCATCTGGCTCGGCGGCGGAGTGCTCGGCTACGTCGCGGGCGAGATGATTTTGAAAGACCACAGCCTCGCCCGCTGGATCGATCAATCTGCGCCCGGACTCGAGCTGCTGCCGCTGGCGCCCGCCGCGATCATCGTGGCCCTGGGGTGGTGGCTCAACAATCAGAACGGGAGAAAGAAGGTGCCGGGAAACGCCTGATTCAGTATCCTAAGCGCCATGGCGCAGGATCTCAGGAGCTATCTCGACCTCGTCAAGCGGCGCAAGCCGGGCGACTTCGAGATCGTGTCGAAGCCCGTCGACCCGCGCTACGAAATCACCGCGCTCGTCGTCAAGCTCGAGCGCGAGGCGAAGCGCCGGCCGGTCCTGCTCTTCGAGAACGTCACGGGCACCAAGTTTCCGGTCCTCACCAATCTCCACGCCAGCCGCCCCCGACTCGCCGCCGCCATGAACGCGGCGCCCGAGGCGACGCAGGCGACCTACCTCCGCGCGATGGACAAGCCCATTGCCCCAAAGGTGGTGGCGGCCGGACCCGTGCACGAGGTCGTCCTCAAGGGCGACCGGGTCAACCTCTACGACCTGCCGCAGATCGTCCACCACGAGGGCGATTCGGGCGCCTACGTCACGGCGGCGATCTCGTTCGCGAAAGACCCGACGCGCGAGATCTGGAACTGCGCCTACAACCGACTCCAGATCAAGGGACGCGACAGGACGTCGATCCACCTGACGACGGGCAAGCATCTGTGGGAGTTCCAGCGGATCGCCGAGGCGCGGAACGAGCCCCTCCCCCTGGCCCTGGTCATCGGCGTTCATCCGGCGATCGCCCTCGGCGCGCTCGCGATCGGATCCATCGACGAGGACGAGCGCGGGATCATGGGCGGGCTTCTCGGCGAGCCGCTGGAGCTGGTGAAGTGCCAGACCTCCGACGTGCTCGTGCCCGCGCACGCCGAAATCGTCCTCGAGTGCGAGATCCTGCCGCGGCAGCGCACGCCCGAGGGGCCCTTCGGGGAGTTCACCGGCTACAGCCTCGGCGAGCGCCAGCGCGAAGTCGTGCGCGTCAACGCGATCACGCATCGCCGGGACGCGATCTTCCAGGACATCACCGTCGCCCACCTCGACCACATGCTCCTGTCCACGATCCCGATGGAGGCGAATCTCTTCCGCGCCGTGCGGGCAATGGTCCCGTCGGTCAAGGCGGTCCGGGTGCCGGGCCCCTTCACCTGCTTCGTGTCGATCGAGCAGCGCATCCCCGGCCAGGGGAAGAACGCGATCCTCGCCGCGTTCGGCGCGGATCTCTACATGAAGCGCGTCGTCGTCGTGGACGACGACGTGGACGTCTTCGACGACCGGCAGGTGAACTGGGCGATCGCGACGCGTTGCCAGCCCGACCGCGACCTCACCATCATCACGAACGCGCGCGGCTCCGACCTCGATCCCTCGGCGCGCGAAGACGGTATGAGCGCGAAGTGGGGTGTGGACGCGACCGCCAAGCCTTCCCTCGCATCCTACACGCCCCGGCACCGCGTGCCACCCGACGTCTGGGAGCGGATGAAGCTCAAGGACTTCTTCGCCTAAGCGGCTCCGTGGCGGAGAATTTCGCCCGCCGCCTCGAGGCCATCGCACGCCGCACCCCGGAGAAGCCGGCCCTCGTCTGGGACGGCGGCGCGCTCACGTTCGACGAAATGGATCGACGGGCGGGTGCCTTCGCGGACATCCTCGCGACGAAGGGCGTGAAGCCCGGCGACCGGATCGCGCTCGCGATCATGTCGCCCGCGCTCATCCTCTATACGTCCGGGAGCACGGGCCGCCCCAAGGGCGCGGTGCTCTCGCATAAGGCGCTCGAGTTGGCCGTCGAATCGTGGGCGGGCCCGGTGATGGCGGTGAGGCCCGGCGACATCGTGCTCGCGACGCTGCCGCTCGCGCACTCGTTCGGCTTGAACGGCGCGCTTCTCGCACCTCTGCTGGTCGGCGCTACGGTCGCGCTGGTCGAGCGCTTCTCGCCCGAGGCCGTACTTGAGGCGATCCGCCGTCACCGAGTGACCGTCTTCCCCGGGGTCGCGACGATGTTCCGTCGGGTCCTGGACAGCGCCGCGCTTGCCGCCGCCGACCTCTCGACCGTACGACTCGGGGTCTCGGGCGCGGCACCCTGTCCGTGGGAGCTGGCCCAGGAGTGGCGCGCCCGCACGGGGGTCAGGATCGTTCGCGGCTATGGGATGACGGAGCTCTTCCGGCCGATCTCCTATCGGGCGGCGGATCCGACCGAGTCACCGGACGCGATCGGCCGAGCCGTGCCGGGTGTCGAGATTCGGATCGTCGACGACGCCGGGCACCCGATCCCCGACGGCGAGGCCGGCGAGCTGCAGATCAAGAGTCCGTCGGCGATGGAGAGCTACATCAACGCTCCCGAGGAAACGCGCGAGGCCTTGGTCGAGGGGTGGTTCCGCACCGGTGACCTCGCCACCGTGAGCGCCGACGGCCTCGTGACCATCGTCGGCCGCAAGCGCGATCGGATCCTCCGCGGCGGCTACTCGGTCTTCCCGCCGGAGGTGGAGGCGGTGCTCCTCACGCACCCCGCGGTGTTCGAGGCCGCCGTCCTCGGCGTACCCCACCCCGAGCTGGGCGAAGACGTCGTGGCCTTCGTGACGCTTCGCCCCGGCCTGGCGGCCGGGCCCGACGAGCTGATCGCCTACTGCCGGCAGCGCCTGGCCGCGTTCAAATACCCGAGACAGCTCACCGTGCTCGACACGCTGCCGCGGGGTGCCACCGGAAAGATTCTCAAATCGCGGCTCGCGCGATCGAGCTAGCGTCCCACCAAGAACTCATGCTAAGCGTTCGCCGCAGGCGGAGGCGACGGGCGGGTGCGGTAGGGGGCGACGGGACCACGCGGCACGCGCTCGCTGCTCGGTTGCGGCTGGGCTCCATCCGGGCGCATCGCGTCCGCATGGGGCAAGGCGGGAACGGATCCCGTCGCCCCCTACCGCACCCGCCCGTCGCCTCCGGTGGAGCGGGATCGTTAACAGAACTTCGCGGACGGGACACTCGCGGATCGACGGATAGGCGGCTCACGCCTGGGGGTGGATGTTCTGGTTCACGTGGAAAAAATTCTGCGGATCGTATTTCGCCTTGACCTGCTGGAGGCGGCGATGGTTCGGTCCATAGGCGGCGGCGACGGGATCGCCGGGTTCGTCGTCTCCGAGGTAGTTCACGTACCGGCCGGAGCCCATGAACGGCTGCATCGCGGTGTAGGAATCCCGAGCCCAGGCGATGCAGGCGTTGTTGTCGTTCGGGTTCATCCATTCCGAGAGCACGAGCTGGTTGTAGCCCGGTGCACGGTGTGGAAATGCGGTGTGCGCGACGCCGACTCGAGTGACCGCGCCATGGAAGTGCTCGAGGAGCAACTGACCCATCGGCGTCGGGCACTTCGCGAAGCAATCGATCATCGTGCGAATCGCGTCGTCGCTCAGGCTGGACAGGAAGTTCGACTTCCAGTAGTCGAGCGCGCCGCGGGGATAGGCGGCGTCCAGCATCGCGTTGACCTGGGAGTACGGCATCGGGCCGATGACGTCCATCGCGGGCACGCCGAACTTCTTGATCGGCTGGGCGGCGGTCTCGCCCGCGCCGAGCGGCCCGCAGTGGCAGACCACCAGGGCCACCAGCTTCATCCCCGATCCGTCGGGCGCATGAATCAGGCCGGCGAATACCGTGAACTCGTCGGGAAGCGACGCCGTCACGTCTCGGAAGAACCTGAGCACATCCCAGGCCGCGCTGAACGGATAGGCGATGAGACCGCCCGTGACGATGGGTCCGACCAGGTGCAGGCGATATTCGAAGGAGGCCGCCACGCCGAAGTTGCCGCCGCCGCCGCGCAGCGCCCAGAATAGGTCCGCGTTGTCGTCCTTGCTGGCCGTCAGGATTCTGCCGTCCGCCAGGACGAGGTCGACCGAGAGGAGGCTGTCGAGGGCGAGGGCGTGCTTGCCCATGAGCCAGCCAAGGCCGCCCCCGAGCGTCAGACCCGCGATGCCCGTCGTCGAGACCACGCCTCCCGTCGTCGCGAGACCATGGAGCTGCGTTTCACGGTTGAACTCGTTCCACGTGAGCCCCCCCTGCGCGCGGGCGGTCCGGGCCTTCGGATCGACGTGAATGCCCTTCAGGAGCGACAGGTCGATCATCAGGCCGCTGTCGATCGTCGCGCGCCCCGCGACGTTGTGACCGCCTCCCCGGACGGCGACTTCGAGCTTTCGATCGCGCGCCATCTTCACGGCATCGGCGATGTCGGCCAGACCGCGGCAGCGGGCGATGAGCGCCGGCCGCTTGTCGATGAGTCCGTTATGGAGCTTCCTGGCTTCGTCATAGCCTGCATCGCCCGGGCGGAGGAGTTGTCCGGTGAACGTGCTGGCGAGCGCGGTCACGGCGTCAGAGAGCGAAGAGACATCTGTCATCACACGGCCCCTTTCCCCGCGTGGTCGGCGGCACATCCTATCACGGCAAGAGACCGTCAGCGGTCGAGCTCGACCAGATATTCCTTGATGCGGCGAGCGTCGGGTGCGTCGGGCTTGAGCGTCAGATACTTCTGGAAGGCCGTCTTCGCCCGCTCGTTGTCCTTCTGCTGGTAGTAGAGGAACGCCAGCTGGCGGAACGGATCGGGGAAGGCCGGATCGAGCTCGGCGGCCCGCTCGTACCGCTTCAGCGCCTTCTGCGCCTTGTCGGCCTTGTCCGCGGCATCCCGCGCCCGCTGCGACTGCAGGCGGTGGAGGTCGCCGTAGTAGAGCTGGGCCACTGGATCCCTCGGGGTCATCGTGAGCACGCGGTCGAGCTGCTCTTCGGCGAGCTTGAACCGGCCGGCCTGGAAATCGAGACGCGCGTTCTCGCGGACGACCGTCCGCATCCTCAGCTCGAACTCGTCGGTGTTCCTCACGGTGTCCGGCGCGGCGGCAGCAACGGCGTAGGTCGTCTTGATCAGGTCAGTGGTGGTTTCGACCCGCTCCGTGAGCTTGGGATGGCTGCCGAAGAAGAAGGTCTCGAGGCTTCCACGGTCCCTGGACTCCTGCCGCAGCCGGTCGAACACCTTCGGCGCCTCCTTCGGGTCGTAGCCGGCGCGGACCAGGTTCGCCATCCCTCCCGCATCCGCCTCGCGCTCGAGATCGCGCCCGTAGCCGTTGATCGCGGCGATGACGGCCAGCTGGAGGCCGAGGCCGAGGAGCACATTCGCGGTCGGACTCAGGACCGTGGTGCCGATGTAATCTCCCGACCCCGCGCGAGAGCCGGCGGCCACCGCGACGCCGATCGAGGCGGCGACCGCCACGACGGTGAAAGGAACCTGCTGGTTCCGAGCGTCGCGCGTGAAGCTGAGCGCGTGGCGGTGGGTCACGTGAGTCATCTCGTGGCCAACGATCATCGCCAGCTGCGCCTCATTGTCGAGCCGGGCCAGGAGCCCGGTGTGGATGTAGACCCGCCCGTTGGGCATCGCGAACGCGTTCAGCGTCGGGTCGCGCAAGACCTCGAACTTGAACCCCGGTCCCCCGGCCTCGCGCACGTCGTCGGGCGTAAGCTTGTCGCCGATCTTGGCGAGGTATTCGTCGAGGAGCGGGTCGTTGTAGGGTTTGGACTTCTTCTGGAGCTGCGCCTCCTCCTTCTCGGCCCGAGCCCAGAGATTGAGCTCGTCGACCTCCGGCTTGAAGTGCTTCCCGGCGGCGCCCATCGGCGCCACGCTCCGTGAGGCGCAGGAGACGGTGAGGAGGGATAAAATGACGAGCCACACGACCGAACGGAAGGCGATTCGCCAGGCGCCTTGCGCCAGCATTCGATCAGTGTACCGCTCAGTTCTTCTCCGCCAGTGTCTGGCGGATCCGTCTCAGCTCCTCCTTGAACGACGCGGCGTCCCGGGCCTGGGGGTACCGGGTGAGATAGCGCTCCCACTCGGACGCCCCGCGGTGGAGCTCGCCGAGCTTGATCAGGACGGTCCCGCGATCGCGCAGATGGGTCGGCGCGTCAGCGTCGACGACGAGGAGCCGGTCGATCACGGCGAGGGCCTTGGTCCAGTCTTCTCGCCGCGCGTAGATACTCTCGAGATTTCTGAGCATCCGCACGACGATTTGAGCCTTCGACGCCGGGGCGAAGTGCTCGTCGGTGAGCTTCACGGGGCGCCCGACGGCGCGCGACGCGACCGCTTCGGCTTCGGCTCGCTCCAGAACACGGCCCCCACCGAACGGGTCGAGGACCCGCAGCTCGCCGCCGATCCTCGCGCCAACGCAGAAATGGCCCGGCAGGCCGATGCCAGAAATCTCCAACCCGACCCGCCGCCCGACTTCCATGATCACGACCGCGAGGGTGATCGGGATGCCGAGCCGGCGATCGAGAACGTCGTTGAGGCAGCTGTTGCGGGGATCGTAGTAGTCTTCGGCATTGCCGCGAAACCCCTCCCCGGCGAACAGGAAGTCGCACAGCCGGTCGAGGGCGCGCCGACCTCCGCCGGCCGTCGACACCGCCGAGCGCGCGGCGAGCTCGTCGAGCTCGGCCAGCGAGCGCATGGGCGGAAGATCCGGGTACTCGATCCGCGCGACCGCGAGCGCGGCGCCGGCGAGATCGATCGCGGGCCCCTTCACGAGGTCCCTGAACTCGTGAAGCGCCCGGTCCAGCTTCTTCACAGACTCGCCTCGCCTGCGGCTGCGGCTCGCCCTGCGTCAGCAGCCCGGGGCGTGGTGGATGCCCGCCATCGCGAGCGCCTTCTTCTGGAGCTCGTCGGCGAGCTCGAGCGTCGTGCGCGCCGCGCCCGACGCGGCGGCCTGCGCGGCCGGCGTCGTCGCGAGCCGGAGCAGGAGTGTCCGGCCCAGCTCGTGGTGATAGCGCTCGTCCGGCTCGATCACGTCGCGATACATCGCGGCGGTCTCGCGATCGCCGGCGTGTTCGCAGAATTCGATGAACTGCCGGTTCTTCACGACGGCGATCGCCTCGCGGGTGAACTGGCCGGCGGCGACGCGCTCGACCGTCGACTTGAGGGTGTCCAGGTACTGGAAGAGCGGGCCGTAGCCCTTCGCGAGCGGATCGAACGATTTCGCGTCGAACCCGAGCCCGCGAAGCCGATCCGCGATCATCCGGTAGTGCTTGGCCTCGTCCCCGACCTGCCGCGCCAGCGCGAGCTTGACGTCCACCTCGTCGGTGGTGACGAGCCAGCGCGCCGCGATCTCGGTGGCCTCGATTTCGTTCTTGAGCGCGACCTTCAAGAGATTGAGGACGTTCAGGTCGCCCTCGACCTCCGGCTTCAAGGTGTCGTCAGGCGCCAGCAGGCTCAGTCGCCGCTGGTTCTCCCCCTCGAGCTGAACGACAAACTCCTCGGCCGTCATGCGGTGACTCCTTCTTTCAGGAGGCGCGGCAGCTCCTGCGTGAGCGTCTCCTTGGTTACGACGCGATCGCACCGCGGGTGCCAGGGTTGGGTCTGTCGCGCCAGCGCGTGGGTGGTGAACCCGAGCACCGGCGGACGCGCGTCGTCGAGGGTCGCGAACACAAGCTCGTAGTCGTAGCCGGCCGTTAGATCGAGCAGGACGAGCCGCGGGACACGGCCGAGCGACGTCGCGACCTGCTCGGGCGTCTTCGCAAACTCGATGGGCACCCCGGCGAGCCGGGCCGTCTCCCGTATACGAGCGACAAAAAACAGGTCACTGACGATCGCGAGGACCGGGGCGGAGGTCCCTCCCCCACTCCCGCCGCCCCGGTCCTCGCGCGGGTCAGTCGGCCTGCTCACGGATGCCGAGCCAGTGCTTGTTCCACTCGGCGACGTGGGTGAGGGTGGAGAGATCGCGCATGCGGTCGAGGTACACCGTCCCGTTCAGGTGATCGGTCTCGTGCTGGGTGACCCGCGCGAAGAAGTCCTTCGCGACGAGGTCCACCACCTGCCCCTCCCGATCGAGACACTGAAGACGAACCGCCGTGTAGCGGGGCACCATCCCACGCATGTCGGGGACCGAGAGACAGCCCTCCCAGCCCTGTTCCTTCTCGTCCGTCAGCGGCGTGATGACGGGGTTGACGAGCACCATCAGGGGAACCGGGGGCACATCCGGGTAGCGCGGGTTGCCGAGCACCTCGATGACAGCGATCTGCTGGAGCGTGTGCACCTGGGGCGCCGCCAGGCCGGCGCCGTCGTACTCGCGCATCGTCTCGATCATGTCGTCGATGAGCTGCTGAATCTGGGGCGAGCGAATGGACCGTGGATCGACCGGCGCGGCGACCTGCCGCAGCACCGGATGACCGAGGCGCGCGACCTTCAGAATCGCCATGACAGAGTGAATCTTACCATGGCGTCACTTCGTCTCGATGCGCCCGACCTTACGGACGCCTTCGGCCAGGCGGCCCGCGTCGGCCTCGAAAAACCGGGCGAACTCTGCGCCCTGCTTGAACACGATCGGAGTCTCGATCTTCTCCATCGCCCCCTTGAAGTCGGGGTCGTTGACGGCCGCGCGCAGCGCGTCCCGGAGCTTCGCGAGCACGGGCTCCGGGGTGCCCTTGGGGGCGAAGACGCCGGCCCAGATGTAGAACTCGGCGTCGGGGAAGCCCAACTCCTTGAACGTCGGCACCTCGGGGAGCGCGACGACGCGCTTGTCCCCCCACCCGGCGAGGGCGCGGAGCTTGCCGGCCTTGATGTGCGGAAGGACCACCGCCGGGCCCGAGGCGAGCGCGTCGACGTGGCCGCCGAGGACGGCGGTCAGGGCCGGTCCTCCGCCGGCGTACGGCACGTGGCGCAGCTTGATGCCGGCCGCGTGTGACAGGAGCTCCATCGCCATGTGAAGCGTGCCGTACACCCCCGAGGAGCTGTACGAAATCTGCCCCGGCCGTCTCTTCGCGTCCTCGACGAACTCGGCCGCCGTCTTCCAGGGCTTGTCGGCGGGCACGACGAGGATCGTCGGGTCGGCCGAAATGAGCGCGATCGGTGCGAACTGGTCCACGGTGAAGGCGGGCGGCCGCCCGAAGAGCTTGTCGGCCTCCGGAATGATCGAGATCGAGGACAGCGCCAGGAGCAGGGTATAGCCGTCGGGCTTGCTCGTCGCCACGAACTGCATCCCAACGGCGCCCGCCGCGCCCGTCTTGTTCAGCACCCCGACCGGATTCTTCAGCACCTTCTCCATGGCAGCAGCCACCGGCCGCGCGGTGAGGTCGGCGATACCCCCCGGCGGAAAGGGCGCGACCATAGTGATCGGCCGCGATGGATACGGCTCCTGGGCCGACGCCACCGCCACGGCGGCGAGCACCGCGAGCGAGCACACTCGAGAAAGCCTCATGGGTGTTCATCTCCCTTCTCGGCGAGGGCGAGCCGGGCGCGCCAGTCGAGCCCCCGCGTGACAAGCGGCTGGAGCCCCAGCGCTATCAAGATCAGGCCGACGCCGAGCAGCGTGGCGGAGATCGGCCGCGCCACGAAGATCGAGTACTGGCCATCCGACATCGCGAGCGACTGGCGCAGCGCCATCTCGAGCATCGGCGCCAGAACAACGCCCAGCACGATGGGCGCGGTCTCGAAGTCGAGCTTCCGGAGGAAGTATCCGAGCCCGCCCATCAGGAGCATGATCCACACGTCCACGACGCTGCCGTTCACCGCGTAGACGCCCAGGATGCAAAACGCGAGGACCGACGGGTAGAGGATCGCATACGGCACTCTCAGGAGGTTCACGAACACGCCCACGAGCGGCAGGTTGAGGATCAACAGCACAACGTTGCCGACGTACATGGACGCGATGAAGCCCCAGAACAGCTCGGGCTGCTGCTTGATCAGGAGCGGGCCCGGCGAGACGCCGTGCACCATCATCGCCGCAAGCATCACCGCCGGGATCGGCCCGGAAGGCACGCCGAGCGCGAGCATCGGCACGAACGCGCCGGAGGTCGCCGCGTTGTTCGCCGATTCGGGTCCCGCCACGCCCGCCACGGCGCCCTGACCGAATTCCTGAGGCCGCTTCGCGAGCTTCCGCTCGACCGCGTACGAGACGAAGCTCGAGATGATGTGGGCCGAGCCGGGAACGATGCCGATCAGAAAGCCAAGGACCGTCCCCCGGCCGATGGGCGCGGCGGACTCGCGCCATTCCTGGCGCGTGGGGAGGAGCTCGCGAAGCGTCGGCTTGATGACCTGCGGCGGCACCGCGAGCCCGGCCGTCGCGAGGATCTCGGCGAGACCGAAGAGCCCCACCGCCACGGGCACGACGCCGATGCCGTCGCCCAGCTCGACCACGCCGTACGCGAAGCGGAAGTAGCCGGTCATCTGGTCGATGCCGATCATGCCGAGGAGAAGGCCGAGCGCGGCCATCGCGAGGGCTTTGAGCATCGAGCCGCTGCTCATGTAGGCGAGGACGAACAGACCGAGCAGCAGCAGCGCGAAGTACTCCGGCGGTCCGAAGCGCAGCGCGAACGAGGCCAGCGGCGGCGCCAGGAGCATCAGGGCGACCACGCTCACGGTGCCGGCGACGTACGAGCCGACCGCGGCGATCGCGAGAGCGGCGCCGGCCCGGCCCTTCCGGGCCATCGCGTAGCCGTCGATGCATGTCATGACCGAGGCGGCCTCGCCCGGTATCCGCATCAGAATCGAGGTCGTCGAGCCGCCGTACATGGCGCCGTAGTAGATGCCGGCGAGCATGACGATCGCGCGGGTCGCATCGAGGCCGAAGGTCGCCGGGAGCAGCAGGCTGATGCCGGCGAGCGGCCCGACGCCCGGGAGCACGCCGACGAGCGTTCCCACGACGCAGCCGACGAAGGCATACCAGAGGATGGCCGGCGAGAGCGCGATGGAGAAGCCAAGGGCGAGGTTCTGCAGCGTATCGTCCATCAGATCCCGAAGGGGCCGCGCGGGAGCGGCACCCGGAGGAACGTGTCGAAGAGAAGAAAGGCGGCGGCGGCGAAGGCGATGGCGAACACAGTGCTGAAGATCAGGCCTCTGCGCTCAACTCCGAGCAGGAGAAACGCGAGCGACAGGGCGACCGTCGTCCGGAAGCCGAGCCGCTCGAGCGCCAGCGCCGCGAACGCGCAAACGCCGAAGATCGCCACCGCATGACGCCACTCGGTCCAGGCCGGTTCCTAGCGTCCCGTCCGCGAAGTTCTGTTAACGATCACGCCCCACCGGAGGCGACGGGCGGGGGCGGTAGGGGGCGACGGGATCCGTTCCCGTCTCGTCCGATGCGGACGCGATGTGCCCGGATGGAGCCCAGCCGCAACCGAGCAGCGAGCGCGTGCCGCGTGGTCCCGCCGCCCCCTACCGCCCCCGCCCGTCGCCTCCGCCTGCGACGAGGTCTTAACATGGGTCCTGCGACGGGACACTAGCGCGTCGCCGAGAGCGCCCGCCAGACCTTCTCGGGCGTGAGCGGCATGTCGAGATGGGTGACGCCGAAGGGCGAGAGCGCGTCCACGACCGCATTCACCATCGCGGGGGGGATCCCGATCGTGCCCGCCTCCCCGATCCCCTTGGCGCCGAGGGGATTGCGCGGCGAGGGCGTGTGGGCATGACCGATCTCGGCGTGCGGGACGTCGTCTGCCCGCGGGACCGCGTAGTCCATGAGCGTGCCACTCAGGAGATGGCCGTCCCGGTCCAGCATGGCGTCTTCCATCATCACCTGGCCCCAGCCCTGGGCGAGCGAGCCCTCCAGCTGACCGTCGGCGAGGAGCGGGTTCACGATGGTCCCCGCGTCGTCCACCCACACGATGCGCTCGGGTGTCACCGTTCCCGTGTCGCGATCGACACGCACCGACACGACGAAGGCGCCCGCGCTCCAGACCTCCCCCTCGGGGCTGAAGAAGCGCGTCGCCTCGAGCCCGGGCTCGGCGCCGGGCGGGAATCCCGCGCCGCGGTAGGCGAACTCCGCGACGCGGGCCCAGCTGACCACGCGCCCGGGCGCACCGACGACGCCGAAGCCTCCGTCGACCGCCACCACGTCGCCCGCGCCGGCCTCCAGGAGGCTCGCGGCGAGTCCTCGCGCCTTTTCTCGCACATCGCGCGACGCGAGCGCCAGCGCCGACCCGCCCAGGGCGACGCTCCGGCTCCCGAACGTGCCGATGCCCTGAGGCGCGCCGAGCGTGTCGCCGTGACGGACGGTCACCGCTTCCGGCAGGACACCGAGCTCGTCGGCGACGATCTGGGCGAACGTGGTCTCGTGCCCCTGGCCGTGAGCGCTCGAGCCCGTGACGGCGAGCACGGCACCGGTCTGCTCCACTCGAACAAGCCCGCTCTCCCACCCGAGGCCGGACGGCTCGACGTAGACAGCGACGCCGACGCCGACGACCTCACCCTGTTCGCGCCGCGCCGTCTGGGCCCGCCGGAGACTCGCGTAGCCGGCCGTGGCCAGCGTGCCGTCCAGTAGCCCGGCGTAGTCGCCGGAGTCATAGACCTGCCCCGTGGCGGTCTTGAAGGGGAAGCGCTCCCGGGGGATCAGGTTGCGTCGCCTGAGCTCGACCGGATCGAGCCGGAGAGACCGCGCGGCTTCGTCCACGAGGCGCTCGATCAGGAACGCGGCCTCGGGCCGGCCCGCGCCCCGGTAGGCGCCGACCGGCGGGGTCGTCGTGAAGACGCCGACCGATTCGATGTCGACGTGCTCGACGAGGTAAGACCCCGGCAGGCAACGGCCGTGGTTCTGGGGCGTGCCGCCGACAGTGACGGCGAGGCTTGAGCCTAACGGCTGGCGAATCCGGGCGCGAAGCCCCGTGATTCGTCCGTCGGCGTCCAGAGCGAGCTCGCCCGTCGAGCGACCACCGCGGCCGTGGTTGGTCGTGAGCAGGTCCTCGGCCCGAGTCGAGACCCACTTCACCGGCCGCCCGAGCCGGCGCGCGAGCCAGGCGACGAGGACCTCTTCCCGGTAGGGGCCACCCTTCACGCCGAATCCGCCGCCGACGTCGGGAGCGATCACGCGAACGCGCGCTTCGTCGAGCCCGAGCATGCGCGCGAGCGAGGAGCGAATCCTGAACGGCGCCTGCGTCGAGGTCCACACCGTCAGCTCGCCGGTGTCCGCGTCCCAGCGGGCGAGCGCCCCGCGGGGCTCGAGCGGGACGCCGCACAGGCGCTGCTGCTGCACGGTCAGCGTCACGTGGTGGGCCGCCTCGCGGAAAGCGCGGTCGGGATCGCCGTGGCGCCACGCAACGGCGAGCGCACGGTTGTCGCGACTCGCCTCGACCACCCGCGGCGCTCCAGCCGCCAGGGCCCCGTCCGGGTCGGCGACGCCGCCGAGCGGCTCGTAGTCGACCGCGATGCGCTCGGCCGCGTCCGTTGCAATATAGGACGACTCGGCGACCACCGTCGCGACCGGGACGCCCTGAGCGCGCACGCTGCCGGCCGCCAGCAGTGGATACTCGGGGATGACCGTGCCGGGGGCCAGCCGCATGAGCGGCACCGGCCCGATCAGGCCGAGATCCTCGGGCGTGATGACCGCGACGACCCCCGGCATTCGCCTGGCGGCGCTCGAGTCGAGCGAGCGGATGCGCGCGTGGGCGTGGGGGCTCCGCGTCAGCGCCATGTGCAGCACGCCGGCGACCGCGAAGTCGTCGACGAAACGTCCACGCCCGGTCACGAGAGCCCGGTCTTCCCGACGCCGCATCGGACGTCCAATCCATCCGGCCGTCCCGGTCGCGGGCATCACGCTCTCTCGCCTGCGGGGCGGTAACCCACGAGCTCCAGCAAATTACCGTCCGGGTCCGTGAAGTAGAGACAGTTGTGGTCGCCCCAGTCGATCGGCGCGTGATGCGGAACGCCGCGCTCGGCGAACAGCACCAGGGCGGTCTGCAGGTCATCCCAGGCGACCTCGAAGGCGTGGTGGCTCTTGCCGAGCGGATTCCTCACCTGCTCGGGATCGGCCGGCGCGCGATCCGGCCGGAGGAACAGCGCGCACGAGGTCTCGCCGCCACGCATGAGCACCTGATCGGCGAGACGCATCTGGACCGTCATGCCCAGCACCTCGGCGTAGAAGCGCTCGGCGCGCCCGAGGTCGCGGACGTCCACACCGAAGTGATCGAGTCGCTTGATTCTCAAGACGACGACGCGCCGCCCGCGCCGAGCTTCTCGAGCGCCCACGCCGCGGCGCGGCGGACTCCTGCGTCCTCGTCGCCGAGGGCCCGGGACAGCGCGCCAACGGCGCGTCTCTCGCCGCGGTTTGCGAGGACGATGGCCGCGTTGCGCAGGAGCCCGGCGCGCTTCGTTCTCGCGAGCGCGGTCCCGCGAAACCGCGCGCGGAACGCAGCCTGGTCGAGCTCGAACAGGCTCTCGAGCGGGCCGAACGACCCGGATGGTCTCAGCGCGGGATCACGAGCGACCTCGGCCTTGCGGTTCCACGGGCACACGTCCTGGCACACGTCGCACCCGAACAGCCACTCTCCCAGCCCGTCGCACAGGTCGTCCGGAATGTCGCCGCGGTGCTCGATCGTCAGGTACGAGATGCAGCGCCGGGCGTCGAGGACGTAGGGTCCCACGAACGCGCGAGTCGGGCAGGCGTCCAGACAGGCGGTGCAGGTTCCACAGCGATCGGGTTGGGGGCGATCGAACGCCGGCGCGGCGGTCGTGAGGACGACCCCGATGAAGAAGTAGGAGCCAAGCGACGGCGTCAGGAGGTTCGTGTTCTTGCCGATCCAGCCGAGTCCGGCTCGCGCGGCGAGGTCCCGCTCGAGAACGGCGCTCGAATCCACCGCCGCGCGGCTCGTGACCCCGGCGCCCGCCGCGGCGCGAATGAAGTCGCCCAGCTCGACGAGACGGGGTCGCATGATGTCGTGGTAGTCACGCCCCCGGGCATATCGCGAGACGGGCCGCCAATCGCTCGAGGGGGGCGTCGCCCCGTCCTTCAAGTTATAGCTCACCGCCACCGCGACGACCGCGCGACAGCCCGGGAGGAGGCGCGCGGGATCGAGGCGGTCGGCGCGACCGCGATCCAGGTAGCGCATCGTTCCAGCGTAGCCGGCGTCGAGCCACTCCTCGAGCTGGGCGCCGTGCTCGGGCGGCTCGGCTGGACCGATCGCGACACGGTCGAAGCCCAGCTCGAGCGCGCGCGCCTTCACTGCGGCGCTGAGCGCGAGGGCGACCAGGGTCAAGCCTTGCGCGCCTTCACGACGAGATGGGCCCGCGTGAGCGTCCGTCCGCCGTCCTCGAGGAACTTGACGTAACGAAACCAGCGACCGTCGACCTTCCACTTCTCCTGGAGCCCGACCGCCGCGGCAAGCCCCTCCTCGACCGAGGCGAACGCTTTGACGTCACGCTCGACCTCGAGATGATCGACCGTGAATCCGGTCCGCTTGAGGAGCCGCCGTGCGCCGGTCTCGCCGTACGCGAAGCGGGAAGGCCGGCCCGTCTCCTTCCACTGGTCGGTGTGCAGCGCGACGAAGGCGAAGACCTGGCCCGCCCGGAGCGCCCGGCCGGCCCGCTCGGCGATCGCGTCGGACATGCAGAGGTAGGTCGCGACCAGGTCGGGCTTGAACGGCGCGTACTCTTCGACCTCGACGTCGCCGACGACGAACCGGACGTTCGAGAGTCTGGCGGCGTCGGCCTGCCGGCGGGCCTCGTCGATCAGCTTGGCGTCGCGATCGACGCCAACCACGGCACGACAGAGGGGAGCCAGCGTCAGCGCGAGCCGGCCCGAGCCCGTCCCGGCGTCCAGCACTGTGAGCTCGGCGAGCGGTTCGGCCTTGAGACGCTCGAGAAAGACCGGGCTCAGCTGATCGGGGCGATCGACCGGTCGGGGCTCAGCCGGTGATTTCCGAGTCAACGTCGGGTCGCTGTCGTCGGGCCGATCACGCCGGCTTGTGTCGGGCCCGACGTTCGGGCCCTAACCCGTGACGGCGCCATCTGAGGCACTGGACACGAGGCGCGCGTACTTCGCCAGGACGCCCCAGGTGTAGCGCGGCTTCGGTCGCTTCACGCTCTTGAGGCGCTTCTTCAGCTCGGCGGCGGAGAGCTCGACGTCGAGCTTGCGTTTCTTGATGTCGATCACGATCGTGTCACCGTTCCGGAGCGCGGCGATCGGCCCTCCGTCGGCGGCCTCAGGGGCGACGTGGCCGATCATGAATCCATGGGTCGCGCCCGAGAATCGCCCGTCGGTCATGAGCGCCACGGTGTCGCCGAGGCCGGCGCCCTGGAGCGCGCCCGTCACGTGGAGCATCTCGCGCATCCCGGGCCCGCCCTTGGGCCCCTCCCAGCGGATGACGATCACGTCGTTGGGCTTGATCTTCCGCATCTTCACGGCCTGGAAGGCGTCCTCCTCGCGGTCGAAGACACGCGCCGGGCCGCGGTGAAGATCTCTCTTTTGTCCCGAGATCTTAGCGACGCACCCCTCGGGCGCGAGATTACCCCAGAGGATGGCCAGGCCGCCCTCGGGCTTGAGCGGATTCGCGAGGGGCCGGACGACCTTCTGGCCAGGAGCCTCGCGGGCGGCACGCGCCTCCTCGCCGATCGTCCGACCCGTGACGGTCGGCTCGTCGGCGTGAAGCAGCCCGGCCTCGAGCAGCCGCTTGGCGACGACCCCCATGCCGCCCGCGTCGTGCATCTCGGGCGCGGTGTAGGTGCCCCACGGCCGCATATCAGCGAGCAGCGGCGTCTTGCGCGAGATCCTGTCGAACTCGGAGATCTCCAGCTTGACGCCGGCCTCCTTGGCGATGGCGAGCAAGTGCAGCACCGCGTTGGCCGAGCCGCCCGTCGCCATCACTCCGGCGATCGAGTTGTGCAGCGCCTTCTTGGTGATGATCTGACGCGGCAGGACGCCTTTCGTCAAGAGGTCCATGACGAGCCGGCCGGTCTCGAAGGCGACCTCTTCCTTGCGCGGATCCGTCGCCGGCACGCCGTTGAATCCCATCGGCGACACGCCGAGCATCTCGAACGCCGTCGACATCGTGTTGGCCGTGAACTGCCCACCGCAGGCGCCGGCGCCGGGGCAGGCGCGGCCCTCGATCTCGTTGAGCTCGCGGGCGTCGATCTTGCCGGCGTTGAAGGCGCCGATCGCCTCGAAGACCTCCTGGATCGTGAGCTTGCGGCCCTTGTGCTCGCCGTAGGCGATCGAGCCCCCGTAGAGCATGACGCTCGGGAGGTTCAGCCGCGCCATCGCCATGACCATCGCGGGGATGGTCTTGTCGCAGCCTGAGATGCCCACGAAGCCGTCGAAGAGATGGCCGCGGATCACCAGCTCGACGGAGTCGGCGATGGTCTCGCGGCTGACGAGCGAAGCCTTCATCCCTTCGGTGCCCATCGCGATCCCGTCCGTGACGCTGATCGAGTTGAACTCGATCGGCGTGCCGCCGGCGGCCCGGATGCCTTCCTTCACCTTCTCGGCCAGCTTCCGGTGGTTCCAGTTGCAGGGCGTGACCTCGATCCAGCAGTGCGCCACGCCG
Organism: Candidatus Rokuibacteriota bacterium; assembly: GCA_003221655.1. Classification (GTDB taxonomy): domain Bacteria; phylum Methylomirabilota; class Methylomirabilia; order Rokubacteriales; family CSP1-6; genus AR31. The sequence continues at coordinate 4,035 of QHSV01000252.1, read as the reverse complement.
ACCAGGGGTCGCTTGAGATCCTCGTTGGTGAAACCGATCGCCTTGAAGTAGGACCGGGCGGCCGCGCTTGGAGAGAATACGCGAGCGGGCGTGCATCGTGTCGCCAACGCGGAGCGGTCTCACGATCTGCCAATCGAGCCCCACGAACGCGAGGACGGCCATGGGTGGATCCTGGATACGCCAACCCAGCCCGATCGACAGACACAGGGGCAAGACGTCGGGGACCGCGACGGGCCCGACGGGCAGCTCGCGCGTCAAGCCGAGATACATGGCGACGTGCGTCTCCGTGACGGTGATGGCCGGCGACACCTGGACACTGTGGACGACGACGTCCTCGAAGTAGGTGCCCCTCACCGGCGCTTCTCCACGATCAGGTCGGTCTCCCCCTGCTGGACGACCTCGTCGCGCTGGTTGAGGACGGTGCGCTCGAGCGTGACGAGACCGCGGTCCTCTTTGGAGAGGTCCTTCTTGGCCGTCACCTTGGCCCTGAGTCTGATGGTGTCCCCGATCTTGACCGGTGCCTTGAATTTCCAGCGCAGCCCGGCGAACGCGAGCGTCGCGTACGGCACGGACGCGCGGCTGAACAGCCCGGACTGGATCGCGAGGCAAAGCAGGCCATGGGCGATGCGCTCGCCGAAAATCGACTGCTTCATGAACTCGGCGTCGGTGTGGAGGACGTTGTAGTCGCCGGAGAGCCCGGCGAACATCACGATATCGGCCTCGGTCACCGTGCGCCCGGGGGACTCGCACTCCTCGCCAAGGGAAATCTCGTCGAAGTACCGCCGGTGCTCGGTCATTGGCGGGTTGAGGATATCACGCGCGCACGCCGAGCTCCTTCCGGACCAACGCGGCGCCGGCGGCGAGCGCCCGAAGCTTGGCCCGGGCGACGTCGCGAGCGAGCGGCACCATCCCGCAGTTGGTGCACGGGTAGAGGCGCTCGGGCGGAACGAAGGGCAAGACGCTCCGGATGGTCGCCGCGACCTCCTCGGGCGTTTCGATCGCGGCCGTCGCAACGTCGACCGCGCCGACCAGCACGTCCTTCCCCTTCAGAAGACCCAGGAGCGCGAGGGGGACGCGCGAGTTGGCGCACTCGACCGAGACCTGATCGATCCGGCTGGCCGCGAGCGCCGGGAACGTCTGCTCGTACTGGCGCCACTCGCCGCCGAGGGTCGCCTTCCAGTCGACGTTCGCCTTGATCCCGTAGCCGTAGCAGATGTGAACGGCGGTCTTGCAGGGCAGCCCATCGATGGCCCGGTGGAGCGCGTCGATCCCCCACGCCCGCACGTCGTCCATGTAGACGTTGAAGGCGGGCTCGTCGAGCTGGAGCACGTCGAGACCGAGCGCCGCGAGCTCCCGGGCCTCCTCGTTGATGACCCGGGCGAACTCCATCGCCAGGCGCCGCCGGTCGCGATAGTACTCGTCGGCCAGCGTATCCACGATCGTCATCGGCCCCGGGATCGTGAACTTGAGCTTTCGTCCTGTGTGGGCCCGCGCGAACCTGACTTCGTCGGCGTGCACCGACCGACGGCGGACCAGCGGCCCCGTCACCGTCGGCACCTCGGCCTTGTAGCGGTCGGCCCGGATGCCGATCGTCACGCGCCTGGCGAAGTCGACGCCCTCGATCGCCTCGAGAAATCCGTGGACGAAGTGCTGCCGCGACTGCTCGCCGTCGGTCACGATGTCGATGCCGGCCGTCTCCTGCTCCCGCAGCGCGACCAGCACTGCGTCGCGCTGGCCCTCGGCGAGCGCTGGACCCGACAGGCTCCACGGCGCCCACAACACGCCGGGCTTCGCGAGCCACGCGGGTTTGGGAAGGCTGCCGGCGATCGTTGTCAGGAGCACGAGCCGCTTCGAGCAGGCGTCAGGCGAAGAGCGACGCCGCGGCCCGGCCGAGCATGGTGGTGCCCCGCACTTCTTCGTCGAACAACGGCACGACGGCCCGCACTCGGTCGTCGAACTTCTCGCGGATCGTCTTCATGTGGTCGTCCTGCATCTGCATGCGGTTCAGGACGAACTCGGGAACATCCGCGCCGAGGGCCTGGCGGTCCAACACCATGTTGACGATCACGCCTCCGATCGGGATCCCGAACTCGAGGAACCAGCCGATGAAGCGGGTGATCACCGCGATCGGCAGAGCCTCGGGCAGCGTGACGAAGAAGAAGGCTGTCTTTTCGGTGTCCGTGAGGAGCCGCTGCGCCTGTCCCATGCGATCGCGGAACCCGAGCAGGTACTCGAGCAGCGGGTCCGCCTCCTTTTTCTTGGTGAACGAGAGCATTTCGCGCAGCGTCCGCGCCTCCTGCCGCGACTTGAGCATCTTGTCGACCCAGAGGGAGTACACCTTCGACATGCCGAGCAGGCGTCGGGCGTTCGCGGTCGGCGCCGTGTCGAATACGTAGACGTCGTATTCCTTCTTCAACATCATCTCGACCATGTTCTCGAACATCGCCGACTCCTCGAAGGCGGGGTTCATGGTCGCCGACTCGACGAAGTCGTCGGCCTTGGTCGAAATGTCCGCGAACTTCAAGAACCACTGGATCTTCTCCCGGATCTCCTTCTTGGAGCGCTCGATCGTCTCTCGCGTGTCGATCTCGTAGGCCCAGAGGTTCGGGACCTCGCTGATGGCGGTGTGGCCTCCGGCGACATTCCGACCGAGGAGACCGGACAGGCTGTGGACCGGGTTGGTCGAGGCGAGGAGCGTCCGCTTGCCCCGGCCGGCGAGCCAGAGCGCGGTGGTTGATCCCGCCCATGTGCTTTTGCTGCAGCGCGATCCGGTTCCGCAGATAGGGCGGGATATTTCCGCGCCCGAGATCCGGCGGCAGCACGCGGTTCACGATGTAGCCCGAGAGGGGCACGTCGAATTTCGCGAACAGCGCGGCGGCCTTCTGGGTGTCGAGGATGATCATCTCCTCCGGCACGACCACGAAGAAGAACGCGGTGCGCTTCTTGTCGGTCAGGATCTGCGAGGAGGCGTTGATGCGATTCTTGATGTACGTCAGCTCGCCCAGGATCTGGTCCTCCTGGACCGTGTCCTCGCGACGCATGGTCGCCGCCACCTGATCGTACTGGCCCATGTCCTCGCGGAGCCTGGTGATCTTGTTGATCCACTCGTCGTAGACCTTGGCCATCGAGAGGTAGTAGAGCGCGTGGCCCAGCGGAACGAGGTCGTAGATGTAGTAGTCGTAGTCCCCCTGCACGATGATGTCGACGACGGCGTCGAAGATCGCGCTCTCCTCCATCGCGGGCTCCGCGGACGCGGCCGCGATGTAGTTGTCGATCTCCTCCGGCACCCGGTCGAAGCCGTACATGTCGAGGATCTTCTTCCGGATCTCTTCCTGGTAGTCTCGGATCCGCTGATCTGCGTTCACCTCCTGGGCCCAGAGGTTCTGCATGATCGGGACGGGACCCTTGCCGAAGATATCCCGCTGGAAGATGTCGGACAGGCTCGCCTGCGGGTCGACCGAGAAGAGGAGCACTCGCTTGCCCTGGCTCGCGAGCCAGAACGCGCTCGTAGCCGACAGCGTCGTCTTTCCCAGACCGCCCTTGCCCCCGAACATGATGTAGCGGCGGTCGGGCTGACTCTCGAAGACGGTCTTGAGCGACAAGCGCGCCTCCCCTATCCCAGCACGTCCGTGACGTCCCGTTCGCGCAGCATGCGGCGTTTCCACGACGCGATCTGGGGCGTCACGTAAGGTAGCAGTCTCAGCGAGTAGTACGGCGGGAGGATCGGAATGCCCAGGAGATCGCCCATCGTGATGAGGATGAAGAGGTGCTCCATGCTCGCGCGCGTGCGCACCGCATGGCGAGTCATCTCGTGCGAGGACATCCCGTACACGATGTCCTTGAAAACTCCCAGGATCCCGCGCTTCTTCTTCGGCTTGTCCTCAGACGGCGTGGAGGTCATACTCCTCCTTTTCCCAGAAATCCTTCCGGCGCGCCATGTTGCGCTTCCAGGTCGCGATCTCGGGCACCACGTAGGGCAGGAGCCTGAGCGAATACACGGGCGGCAGCACCGGCACGCCGATGAGGTCGCCCATC
>QHSV01000251.1 GCA_003221655.1 Candidatus Rokuibacteriota bacterium | reverse complement strand
ATGACCACTGGCTGGCTGATCTCGGCGAGGTAGTCCGGACCGATGATGCGGCCGTTGCCGAGGCCGAGCCGGCGCTTCGGCATGAGCAGGTTCTCACCCAGGCTGTGATAGGCGAAGCCGGCCGGGGCGCTCAGCTCGATGAGCGTCGGTGCGATGTCGAGATGGCCGCCCACTGGGGCGTCAGGCGGCCGCACGCCGCCCAGGACTGATGGGCCGTATAGCAGCAGCGGCACCGTGCTGCGCTCCCAAAAGGTCGGCCTGTGATTGAGGAAGCGTCGCGACCAGTGATCGCCGGTGAGGGCGAACAGTGCCTTGGGCAGGCGCTGGTCCGTGGCGCGGATGAAGCGCGAGACGGCGCGGTCTGAGTACCAGAGATGGCCGAAGATGGTCAGGCTGGAGCCTCCGTCGTAGATCGGCGCCAGGTCGGGAGGCACGGCCTGGAGGGCGAACCCTTTGGCGCGCACGTCGACGTTGAACGGTGGGTGATAGCTGGTGGTGATGATGACGTTGAAGCTTGGTCGATCAGCGGGCACGTGCTGCTCGACGTACGCGAACAGCGATTCGTCCTCCACGCCCCATTCGTTGCCGGAGGCGCCACGGTCGATGGCGCCGCCGCCGTGCACCTCCTCGAAGCCCTGCGAAGCGCAGAAGTCGCCGATGCGGTGCCAGCTCAGGTAGCCGGAGTAGAACAGGCGCGTGCGGTAGCCGAGCCGTTTGAAGATTGCCGCCGGCGACGAGGGGAAAGGTTGGCGCGCCGCGGGCTGGTAATCAGTGTACACGCCCACGTCCGGCAGGCCGGTGAGGAGGGCGCTGAGGGAGGACATGGTGCCGGTCGACGCCGGCACGAAGCGTGTCACCAAGATCCCGGCGCGGCCCAACTCGCGTACGCCCTCAGTGAGCCCCAGGGAACGATAGCGCTCGGCGAACGGCCACGCGTCGTAGCTCTCCATGATGAGCAGGAACACGTGGCGCGGCGGGTCAGAGGACCCTGGGGCGATGCGCAGGAGGTAGTCGTCCACCGTGCCGTGCGGCGGCTGATCGGGGAATACCACTGACGCTGCCCTGACCAGGTCGCCGTCGGGCACGTAGCTAGCGAGCCCAGCGGTGCGCTGGAGCTTGGGGTAGTCGCTGAGCGACTGCCAGAGCGCGTGGTACGGGGTGGGGATGAGGCGATTGAGAAAGCGGTCGGCGGTGGTGGCCGCGTCCTTCTCCTGCAGTGGCCGTGCTCCCAGCGAGCCGCCCCGCGCACCGGCCACGACCAGCACCACCAGCACCCCTACTAGAACGCCGCGAGCCCACGTGGGCGGCGGCCGGCGCGCCAGCAGCGCGTCGACGAACGGCGTGCGCAGCCAGCGATGCAACAGCCACACCAGGCCGGTCACCACCACTGCCATGCCCATGAACCCCCACACCACCGGGTAGCTGGTCCAGATGGTAGTGACGATGGCCCGGAAATCGTCGAACACGACCCCAAGTAAGAAGTGGTCGAACTGGTTGCCGTACTCGCCGACGTAGCCGATGTCGATGCCGCCGATCACTACCGAGAGCGCCACCACCACCGCGCCCAGCCCGAAGCGCACTCGGCCGGCGAGGCCCGCCCAGGCCGTGGAGCTGCCGACTACGCTCATGAGCAGCGCCGGCAGGGTGACCCACGTCGCCAACTGGCAGTCGTAGCGCACGCCCGAGGCGAAGGCGGCCAGCAGCGTGCGCGCGCCGGTGGCGCTGTCGAGTTGGCCGCGGTGCGCCACCACCAACGCTCCCCGCACCGCCGCCAGCAACGCGAGCAGGAACATCCACAGCTTGGCGTCCTTCTGCACCTGCACAGCGAAGTCAAGCCAGCGGGTCTGTCTGGGCGGGAGGCGGCGGTTCTGGTTCATCTCGGCCTTCGTTTCACACACTGGCCGGCTCGTCACCTGGCATCCGGGAGTGCCTCGTATACCTGGAGAGCTTGGTCGGACAGGAAGAAGTAGACGTGCTTGTCCAACAGTTCCCGCCCGATCTGCCGCAGCTCGGCGATGGTGTCTCCCCGGGGAAACTGCACGTACGCGCGGATCTTGCGGCGGGCGAGTCCGGCAAGCGTGTCATGCGTCAACGTGGCCTGATCGATGTGCACGAACCGTGGCGGCCGATAGAACAGGTCGATCAGGGCATCCAGCGATTCATCCTTGTGAAGGCGCGGCATGAAGAGGATGTCCTCTCCGTCGGCGAGAAGCTGATTAAGCTCGCGGAATTGCCCGCGCGGCTTGTACAGAAAGAGAATGACTTGCCGGGTGAGACCCTGACTCTTGATTGCGTTCCACACGGTGAGGACGGACGCGCTCTTGACGCTCACGATCAGAAAGACATGGCCCCTCGCCGCGTCGAGGACCTCCTCGAGCGTAGGGATCCTCTCCGTCTCCATGCCCTTGATGCGGAGCTGGCGGATCTGCGCGAGGGTATGCCACCGCACGCGGCCGGTTCCGTTCGTGGTCCGATCCACGGTGTCGTCGTGAATCACGATCGGGCGGCCATCCCACGTCTCGCGGACTGAGAACTCGAGGAGGTCAGTTGTCGTTCCGCTGTTCTGGTTGAGAGCCCACAGGGTATTCTCGAACGGCCCCTTGAATCCCATGCGATGCGCCGCCACCAGGAGCCTCGTGCAACTCACGTCATACACGCAGGCGCGTACCCTCTCCAAGTGCGTCGCGTCGGCCACCGTAGACGTCGCGGTGCCGGGCGCTGGAGCGGCCAGCGCGCCCGCGCGCACGCCGTTGCCGGCCAGCGCCACCGCGGCAAGGATCAGCAGCCGCATGGTGAGCCCGATTGTCACCGGGCCGAGAACAAGAGGTCGATGGCAGACATTTCAGCGCTCCGTGTCGACAACCGTCCCGCTCCCCGGACATTTCAGTTCCCAGGCACACAAGTCGGATGAGAGGGCCTCGAGGCGGCGAGTCGTACGACCACCGACACGCCACCTGCGATGCTGACCGCGCCGCGGTCAGCGGTCCCTAGGCGAGCGTCAGGAGCGAGCGAGTCAGGCTAGCGGCGGAGCGCGGGGGAAGGCAACCGATCGAGGCGATGCGATGACGAACGCTGGTTCGCCGAGCTCGATGCCGGCGAGACGCGCCCACTGCGGGGCGGCGTCGGGGACCGGCGGTATTGCAATGGCACACGCACTGACGATCGAGATGACAGCATTGTCGAAGTCGTCGTCATCCCAATAACCGCTGATCCACGTCGGGTCGGGCGGAGACGCATAGGCCACGGGAACGAGGCCGAGGAGCAGCACCAAGAGGATGACAAGCAAAACGGAACGGCTGTGACGCACGCCATATGATGGCCCTGGCAACGGGCGCCGGTCAAGCGTTACTCCGAGGTCCAGGGGCGCGCCGCGCCGAGGGGTCTCCGCCCGCGTGTCAGGAGCGCATGCGCTTCCAGACGATGAACTCCTCGCCGACTTGCCGCGTAGATCTCAGCGATCACTCTCCGCCTTGTAGGCAAGCGAGATTCGAAATGCGAAGCGATTCAGACAGTGCCGTGGACCGGCACCGGGCCCGCCCCCTTCCAGGCCGGGGCACATCTTGACATCCTCCAACTCTGCGCGGCGCGTAGCGACCATTTCACGCAGCGTGTGATGAAGGTCGACCCCGCCACGTTGACAGAGGGGGTTGTGGCAGTCGAGCCGCGTGACGCTTCCGAGCGTTTGCCACTCGTGGCTCTGCCCCGCTCCCTTTCCCTCTTCCAGCACTTTGACCACTAGCTGTTCGACTTCCGGATTCAGCTCTTTAAATGGTCGCTGCCAACTCATCGCTATCATTTCCCTTCTGCCACGCTCCGGGCGGTGTTATCCATCCGCCAGTAGGCGCCCGTGCCTCACAGTCCGTCGTTCCAGCAGGGCGTCGAGCCCCACCCGGTTCCCTGTCCCCCACGAAGGCCGGTCGTCACCGCGATCTGTTGCCGGCCCCATTCACACTGCGCCTGGGTTCCGAAGGGACCTTGGGTGGCGGCCGTCAGCACGCCGCCCGGGTGCTGGGAGACGACCATGAACCACCAGAATGCCACAATCGCGCCGCGCCTCACGAAACCGCTCTTGCCCATCGCCTCCTCCTCACCGGCTGAGTTCACCTCGGGATCATAGCGGTAAAAATGCCCTTGAGCGTCCCGCCGTTCCTCCGCGGCGCGTGTGGGACCGAAGTCTTCCGCCGTCACGACCCGGCCCGGCGCGTCTTCCCGGTCACCTACGCCGAGACCCTTCGGCGGCGCTGCCGCCGGGTCGGGAGCGCGACGTATAATCCAGGCCAGAACCCGGCAAGGAGACGGCATGACGAAACCTGAAGACCCTACCCCGGCCCACGTCGACGGCCGCGCGGCCGTCGTGAGACAGGACCTCGACAACGTGCTGCATCCGGTCGTCGCCCACCGCCAGCTCGAGGCAGAGCCGCTGGTGATCGTCGCGGGCCGCGGCTCGACCGTCGTCGACGCCGACGGCACCGAGTACCTCGACGCGATGGCCGGCCTCTGGTGCGTGAACATCGGTTACGGCCGCACGGAGCTGGCGGACGTCGCTGCGGCCCAGATGCGCACGCTGCCGTACTATCCGCACACGGCGATGAACGAGCCGGCGGCCCGGCTGGCCCAGCGCGTGAACGGACTGCTCGGCGGCGACAACCACGTCTACTTCGTCGCCTCGGGATCGGAAGCAAACGAGGCCGGCTTCAAGATCGCGCGGCAGTACACGAAGCACGAGAACCCGGGCCAGTACCGATACAAGACGATCAGCCGCTACCTCGGCTATCACGGCACGACCCTCGCCACGCTCGCGGCCGGCGGGATGGGCGACCGGAAGATGAAGTTCGAGCCCCTCGGCGGCAACGATTTCGTCCACGTGGCGCCGCCTTACTGCTATCGCTGCCCCTTCGGGCTCACCCACCCGTCCTGCGAGCTCGCGTGCGTGAAGAACATCGAGGCGACGGTCCAGGGCGAGGGGCCGGACACGGTGTCAACCATCCTGGTCGAGCCGATCATGAGCGCGGTCGGTGTCGCGGTGCCGCCCGACGAGTACCTGCCCGCGGTCGCGGCCATCGCGAAGAAGTACGGGTGCCTCCTGCACATCGACGAGGTCATCAACGGCTTCGGCCGAACGGGCAAGATGTTCGCGCACCAGCATTACGGCGTCCGGCCCGACATCGTCGCGATCGCCAAGGGCATCGTGAGCGCGTACCTGCCGATCGCCGCCACCGTCGTCCGTAACGACGTGTTCAAGTCGTTCGTCGGCGAGCCGGCCGAGAATCGGCAGGTGTTCCAGATCTCGACGTACGGCGGCCATCCCGTGGCGGCCGCCGTGGCCAACCGCAACATCGAGATCATCCTGGAAGAGCGCCTGGTCGACCGCTCGGCCGAGAACGGTGCGTATCTGCTCGACGGGCTCCGTACGCTCCTGAGGCACCCCTGGGTCGGCGACGTCCGCGGCAAGGGGCTCTTCGCCGGTATCGAGCTAGTCCGGGACCGTCGCACGAAGGAGGCCGTGCCGGCCGACCGCATGAAGGGCGTGGTCGACTTCGCGCGGCGGAACGGCGTGATCGTCGGCCGCTCGGGCGGCGGCCGCCATCTGGGCAGCACCGTCGTGCTCTCGCCGCCTTTGGTCATCACGCGGCCCGAGATCGACCGCGTCGTCGCCGTCCTCGACAAGGCGATCGCCGAGATGGGCAGCTTGCTCGGCGCGAGCTGACGATGACGCTCCCGCTTCGGCTTGAAGCACGCTCGGTCGACGCCTTCGCCGCCGACGTGCGGCGCGCGGAAGCCCTGCGCTGGGACGCGGCGTTCCAGCCGGACTCGCAGCTCCGACGCCGCGACACGTACGTCCTGATGGCGGCCGCCGCCCGCGTCACCGATCGGATCCTTCTTGCGACGCTGCTGTCGAATCCGGTGAACCGGCACCCGACCGTCACGGCGTCATCGATCGCGACGGTCGACGAGCTGGCGCCGGGACGCACACTGCTGGGCTGGGGCGTGGGCGATACCGCCGTGCGGCTGGCCGGGATGCGGCCGGCGCGCGTCCACGAGCTTGAGGCCAGCACGCGCTTGATGCGCGCGCTGCTCGACGGCCAGGCCTCGACGTCGGTGCGCGCGAGCCGGCGCGCCTGCCGCACGACCGTCCGGTGCCGATCTGGATCGCGGCCGGCGGCCCGCGGACGCTGAAAATGGCCGGCGGCGTCGCCGACGGTGTGTTCATCCGCGTCGGAACTCACGCGGCGAACATCACGAAGTCGATCGAGGAGATCCGCGCCGGCGCGGCCGCCGCCGGGTCCAGACTTCCTGCCCGAGGCCGCCGCCGACGCGTTCAGCCTGCGCGGTGGGCACGCCGAGATCGTCACGCAACTGCTCCAGGTGCTCCGGTCGGCGCCCGCGAGCTTCGACTACGTCAGCTTGCACCCGATCCCGAACCCGACAACGCCGGACGACCCCGAGCGCGGCTTCATGGCGAGGCGCCGGTGGCGGCCGACGAGGGACCGTACGCGGGCACGCGGGTGTTCCAGGCCGAGGAGCGTGCGGTTCGACCACGCGCACCCCGCTCACCGTCACTGACGGTATGCCGGGCGGCGTCGCGGGGGACTGCTCCGCGGCGGCGCCGCTCAGGTGCGGTACGAGGAGTCGGTGCGATCGAGGCGCCGGAGCAGCCCCGGCCAGATCAGCGTTCCGCGATCACGCGGCCTGATCGTCGCGCCCGCCTGCGCGTAGGCTCCGTCGAGGACTTCCTTGGGTACGGGGATCAGCTCTCCGCCGCCGGACTGGGCGCGCACCTGGATCGCGCACGACGCTTCGAGGAAGTACATCGCCATGAAGGCATCGGCGACCGTCTCACCCACCGTCAGCAGGCCGTGGTTGCGGAGAATCAGGTGAACGTTGTCGCCGAGGTCGGCGACCAGACGCGGCTTCTCGTCGTCGCGCGTCGCCACGCCCTCGAAGTCGTGATACCCGAGGCTCGGCAGCACCGACATGGCATGCTGCGAGATCGGGAGCAGCCCCGCCCGCTGCGTCGACACGGCGATTCCGCTCACGGTATGCGTGTGCAGCACGCACCGGGCATCGTGCCGCGCGGCGTGGATGGCGCTGTGGATCACGAAGCCGGCGCGGTTCACCGGAGACGGCTGTTCATCGAGCTGTTTGCCGTCGAGGTCGACCTTCACGAGGCTCGAGGCCGTGATCTCGTCGAAGAACATCCCGTACGGATTGATCAAGAACTGATCGTCGGCGCCCGGCACCCGCACCGTGATGTGCGTGAAGACCAGGTCCTCCCAGCCATAGCGCACCACCAGCCGATAGCAGGCGGCCAGATCGACGCGCACGGCCCACTCTTCCGGCGAGATCTTGTCGCGGAGCATAAGATCCTTTCGCTCGGATCGAGCTGCGGGTTCGCTCATCGCAGGTTGTAGAGCCTCGCCACGTTGTCGCACGTGATCTTCCGCTGCACGCGCTCCGGCAGCCCGCCCAGGTTCTTCTCGAGCGTGCTGCGCGAGTTCGGCCAGATGCAGTCGGGATGCGGATAGTCCGCGCCCCAGATGATGTTGTCCTCGCCGATCAGCGGAATGATCGGCTCCAGGTACTGATCTTGCTGATAGGTGACGTAGCCCTGGCGGCGGAAGTAGTCGCTCGGCTTCATGGAGAAGCCGAGGGCCCGGGCCCGATCCAGATATTCCGTGTCGCAGCGGTCGAACACGTAGGGAAGCCACGTTACGCCCGACTCGCCCAGCACGAAGTTGAAGTCCGGATACTTCTCGCAGGCGCCCGAGGCCAGCAACGACACGAGGACCTCCATGGTGTCGAGCTGGAAGAGAGACGAGCGCACGAGCCGCCACTGGGTCAGGTACTCCTTCTCCATCTCAGGGGTGTCCGGAGCCCGCAGCGCCTTGAAGCCTGTCGAATGGAACGCGATCGGGAACCGGCACTCGGCCGCGGCTTCCCAGAGCGGATACCAGCCGTGATGGTAGAGCGGCGGCGACATGCGCTTGAACGAAAGGTCCCCGCCCCGGAGCCCCATCTTCGCGCACCGGCGTACCTCGGCGGCGGCCTCGACGGGATCGGTGTTGGGGATGATCCCGAGCGGGAAGACCCGCTTGGGGTCCGAGCGCTTCGCGAAGTCGGCGGCCCAGTCGTTGTAGGTCTTGTCCGCCCAGGCGCGGATCGAAGCGTCGGCGATCAGGTCATTGATCATCAAGCAGCCGTAGACGATCTCGGCGTCGATCCCGTCGCGGTCCAGGTCGGCCAACCGAAGCTCGGGCGTGGTGGGTCGCGGCCGGGCGGCCGAACGATGGTCCCACTCGAACCCGAGATCCTTCATCTCGTCGATGTGGCCGAACGTCCCCCGCTGGTACTTGAGGAATCCCGGCCCCACCCCGTTCCACATCCCCTTGTCCTGCGCGTCCACGAACCAGTGCCGGCCGTCCTCCAGCTCCTCGACGCGCGGAACGAGGAGCTTCCACTTCCCCGGCGCCTGTGACGACCAGAGGTCGGGCGGGAGATAAGTCAGGTCGATGTGGTTGTCGCCGGAAATGAGCGTATAGGTCATGACGCCTCCCGTGTCCCTAGCCTTGCCGCCGGAGCTTCGGATCCCACGCGTCCCGCAGAGTATCACCGAAGAGGTTGAAGCCCAACACGGCCAGGCTGATCGCCAGGCCCGGGAAGATCGCGAGCCACGGGGCCTGCTCCATGAACGCGCGGCCCGTGCTGCTGAGCATCAGGCCCCAGGAGGGCGTGGGCGGCTGAGTCCCCAGCCCGAGGAAGCTCAGCGTCGCTTCGATCAGGATCGCGTTGCCCAACCAGATCGACGCGATGATGAGGATGGGCGCGGTCACGTTGGGAAGGATGTGGGTGACCAGGATTCGCGGCTGGCGGCAGCCGATGGCCTGCGCCGCCTCGACGTACCGATTCTGTTTCGCCGAGAGCACCGCGCCACGGACGATGCGCGAGTTACCGGGAATGATCACCACGGCGATCGCGAGCATCGCGTTCGTCGTGCTGGGCTTCAATACCGACACGATCGCGAGCGCCAGCATCAATCCCGGAATCGCCTGGACCGCGTCCATGACGCGCTGGAGCATGAGATCGAGGCGACCCTCCCAGTAGCCACACGCCAGGCCGATGATCATACCGGCGAACGTTCCGAGCCCGACGGCGAGCAGCCCGACCCACAGCGAGATGCGGGCGCCGTGAATGACGCGGCTGAACACGTCACGGCCGATGTCGTCGGTGCCGAAGAGGTGCGCCCGGCTCGGTGGCGCCAGCCGGATCTCCGGCTGCGTCTCCAGCGGATCGTACGGCGCCAGGACGTCGGCGAAGATGGCGGTGAGCACCAGGATCGAAAGGACCGCGGCGGATGCGAGGCCGAGCGGTTTGCGCTTGAGCACCCTCCACAGGGCCCGCGCCCGACCGGGCGTCGCCCCGCTCGCCGGCGCGTCCATGACCGCCACCGAGGAGGTCGCCGGCGTCATCGGCACTTCCAGGTTCAACCGACCAGGTTCAGCGCTCGCGGGCGGGCTCACCGATAGCGGATCCGCGGGTCGAGCAAGGCGTACGTGAGGTCCACGAGGAGGTTGAGCGTGACCAGGACGCCCGCGACCAGCATGACGTTGGTCTGGACGACGGGATAGTCGCGGTACAGGATCGCCTCGACGGTCAGCCGGCCCATGCCCGGCAGCGCGAAGATCGTCTCCACGACCACGGTGCCGGCCAGGAGCGTGCCGAGCTGCCCGCCAACGATGGTCACCACGGGGATCAGCGCGTTTTTCAACGCGTGCTTGTAGACCACCATGCGCCCCGCGAGGCCCTTGGCCCAGGCGGTGCGCACGTAGTCCTCTCGCAGCACCTCGAGCACCGTCGAGCGGGTCATGCGCATCGTGGCCGCCGACAGGCGAAAGCCGAGCACGGCCGCCGGCAGGAGGAACTGCTGGAGATTCCGCCACGGATCATCCCAGATGCTCACGTACCCGAGCGGTGGGATCCAGCGGAACCAGATCGCCGCAAACGTGATGACGAGCGTGCCGAGCCAGAAATCGGGGAACGAGAGGCCGGAAACGGCGACCACTCGCCCGACGTAGTCCGCGGGCTTGTCCTGTCGCGTGGCGGAGAGCACGCCGACGGGGATCGCGATGGCGAGCCCGAGGATCAGCGCCAGCGTCGCCAGCTCCAGCGTGACAGGGATGGACTTCTTCAGCGCCACCGGAATGGGCTCGTTCGTGAAGATCGAGTCGCCGGGGTTGAGGCTCACCATCTGCCAGACCCAGATGAGGTACTGCTCGTGATAGGGCCGGTCGAGGCCGAGATCCTTGCGAAGCTTCTTCAACTCGCGCTCGCCCACGTTGCCGGACTCGCCCATCAACGCCACGAGCGCGTCGCCCGGCATCACGCGCATCAGCCCGAAGACGATCAGCGAAGAAAGTACCAGGACGGGAATCGCGAGCAGAAGGCGGCGGATCACGTATTTTTGCATGGACGCGGGCGCTCGCTATCGGTCCCGGAGATCCCCGGTCCGCTACTTGTCGAGCCAGAGCCGGGCGACGGTCGGCGACCCGTAGCCGTCGGGACGTCGCAGCGCCAACGCCGCCATGTTTCGCACGTTGGGCTGGTAGATCAGGAAGCCCCCGTCGTACGGCATCCACATTCGCAGCACCTGGTCCAACTCGCGATCGACGATCTTCTTGGTGATCTTCGCCTGCTCGGCGCGATCGGGCGTCCGCCGTAGCTTCACCGTCAATTCGTCGATGACGGAATCGTTGACGCGGAAGAAGTTCTTCGTGGACTTAGAGTGCAGGTACATGTACGTCCGTTCGTCGAGGCCCACGGCGTGCCCCGACTGGAACCCCCACGCCATCCCGTCCCATTTGCCCTCAACGTAACGCCCGTAATAGGTCGTGTAGTCGAGCTTGGTGATCTTGACGTTGATGTTGAGGTTCTTCTTCAGCTCTTGCTGGACGATCTGGACCTGGGACGTCATCTGCGGCCAGTACTCGTAGTAGAAGAGCGTCGTCTCGAACCCATTGGGATGGCCGGCCTCGGCCAGCAGCTTCTTCGCCTCCGCCGGGCGGTACTGCCACCAAGGTCCGAGCTCGGCCAGCGTCGGCGCCTTGTCCTGGTAGTACATGTACGGGACACCCCAGCCGGGTATGCCGTGCCCCTCGAACACCGTGTCCACCTGCTTCTGGCGGTCGATGGACATCGAGATGGCGCGTCGGACACGCAGGTCACTGAAGGGCGGCTTGTCCTGCGCGAGCGCCAGGCCGAACGGCGCCAGCACGTTCTTGTAGGTCTGTACGACGGCGGCCGGATTGGTCTTGCGGACGGTCTCCACCTCGGAGGGGCTCGCCACCTGGAGGATATCGCTCTGCCCCGTGCGGAACGCGGCCAGGCGGGTCGCGAAATCCGGGGTGGAGAGGATGACCAACTCATCGACATATGGGCGGCCCTTGTCGAAGTAGTCGGGGTTGCGCGTCAGCGCCAAGCGCACCTTGCGGGTGTGCTCCTTGAGGATGTATGGGCCGGTACCGATCAAGCGCTTCTTGAGGTCACCGTCCTCTTCCAGGACCTCGCGGGAAAAGATGACCGTGACGCACTCGGCGACGTTGTGCGGGAACAGCACGTTGGGCGTGTGCAGGTGGACGCGCAGCGTGTACTTGTCGGGCGTCTCGATCCCCTCGATCTCGCGGAACGTGAACGACTGCACGCCCTCCTTGGCGTAAGCCTCGAAGCAATACTTGACGTCCGCCGCCACCAACTCGCGCCCGTTCAGCGGCGGGACGTTTTGCCACTTGACCCCCTGGCGCAGCTTGAACGTCCATGTCCGGTGGTCGGGGCTCGCCTGCCATGACTCCGCGAGGTCACCCTTGAGGGTGGGGTCCGTTACGCCGGTTGCCTCTTCGGGGAACGCGTAGCGGACGAGGCGGCTGCTGGTGTGACCGACGAACTGGAAGAGCCCGATCGATTGGGTCAGCCGCGGGTCGAGCACCGGCGGATCCCATGCCGAGGCCCGCGTCAACGTCCCGCCGCGCTTCGGCGGCTTGGGACTCGCGGGAATCCAGTCGGGGTACGATGACGCGGCCGCTGCCGCGGTGCGCGGGCGAAGGGCGCCGGCCGTGAGCGCCGTCGTGCCGACGGCCACCCCCGTGAGGAACTTGCGTCGATTGATCGAGCTGCGCATCCGGGCTCTCCTTCCCGTTCAGGCGGTCCACAAAGGACAGACGCTGGCTCTCGATTGCGGATGAGCTGCGTCACCGAGCCAAGAGTGCGGCAAAACTCCCACACGGCACTGGGTAAGTCAAGCGGACCCGGCGGGGTAGCGTCTCAGTTTGAGAGACACGATTGCATGGACGCGCGCGCTATCGGTCTCCGAGACCTCCGGCCGCTCCGCTACTTATCGATCCAGAGCCGGGCGATGGTCGGCGAGCCATATCCGGCGGTGGCGCGCATCAGGCCGCCGGCTACGTTTCTCAGGTAAGGCTGGAAGAGCCAGAGGGCGGAGCCGAAGGGCATCCACATCCGCAGCACCTGGTCGTACTCCCGGTCCACGATCCTCCTGGCGGTCGCGCGCTGCTCGGCCCGGTCGGGCGTCTGCCTGAGCTTCACGGTCAGCTCGTCGACGACCGGATCGTTGACACGGAAGAAGTTCTTCGTGGACTTCGAGTGCATGTACACGTACGTCCGCTCGTCGAGGCCCACCGCGTGTCCGGACTGGAAGCCCCAGGCCATCCCGTCCCACTTTCCGTCGACGTAGCGCCCGTAGTAGCTCGTGTAGTCGAGCTTGCTGATCTTGACGTTGATGTTGAGGTTCTTCTTGAGATCTTGCTGGACGAGCTGGATCTGGGACGTCATCTGCGGCCAGTACTCGTAGTAGAACAGCGTCGACTCGAAGCCGTTCGGGTGGCCGGCCTCGGCCAAGAGCTTCTTCGCCTCGGCCGGACGGTACTGCCACCAGGGACCGAGGTCCTTCGCCGTCGGCCTCGTGTCCTGGTAGTAAATGTACGGCACGCCCCACCCGATGATGCCGTGGCCCTCGAACACCGTGTCCACCTGCTTCTGGCGGTCGATGGCCATCGAGATGGCGCGCCGGACTCGCACGTCGTTGAACGGCGACCGGTCCTGAGCCAACGCCACGCCGAAACCCGCCAGCGAGGGCGTAAGCGCCTGCACGAGGGCGGTGGGATTCGTCTTGCGGACGGCCTCCACCTCGGACGGGCTCTGCACCGGCAGGAAGTCGCTCTGGCCGGTGCGGAACGCCGCCATGCGGGTGGCGGCGTCCGGCGCCGAGAGGATGACGTACTCGTCGACGTAAGGACGACCCGTGTCGAAGTAGTCGGGGTTGCGCTGAAGCACAATGCGCACTTTGCGGGTGTGCTCCTTGAGGATATAGGGTCCGGTGCCGATCAGGCGCTTCTTGAGGTCGCCGTCCTCCTCGAGGACCTCGCGCGAGAAGATCACGGTGACGGACTCGGCGACGTTCTGCGGGAACAACGCATTGGGCGTCTTGAGGTGGATGCGCAGCGTATGCGTGTCGGGCGTCTCCATGCCCTCGATTTCCTGGAACGTGAACGTCTGGACGCCCTCCTTCGCGTACTGCTCGAAACAGTACTTGACGTCGGCGGCGGTGAGCTCGCGCCCCTTGAGCGGCGGCACGTTCTGCCACTTGACGCCCCGGCGCAGCTTGAACGTCCACACGCGCTGGTCGGGACTCCCCTGCCAGGACTCGGCAAGGTCTCCCTTGAGGGTCAGGTCGTTGTAGCCGGTCGCCTCGTCCGTGAACGCATAGCGCAGGAGGCGATTGCTGGTGAGCCCGGCGAACTGGAACAGCCCGACGGATTGAGTGAGCCGCGGGTCGATCACCGGAGGGTCCCAGGCCGAGGCCCGGGTGAGGACCCCGCCCCGTTTCGGCGGCTTGGGGCTCGCCGGGATCCAGTCGGGATACGGCGCGGCGCCGGAGGCCCTTTGCCGATCAGCGCCGACAGCCAACGCGGTCATCCCGGCGCTGGTCACGGCTGCGCGCTTGAGGAAATCGCGTCGCGTCACGTTGCGGCGAGTGGTCTGGCGAGGGTCGGTGGCGGGCATCGAGGTTCTCCTCCCTGTCCGGACATTGGGCGAAGGGAAAACAGCGGCCTCGAGTGCGGCGAAGCTCCCATACGCCCCCAGGGAAGTCAAGGGAATGATGCTATCCTCGGCGCATCGTGAGCAGGTCGAGAAGAACAATCCCTTCACCCGAGGGTTGAATATGCGATCTTGCTATCGCCGCATCGCGCTGCTGCTCGCCACCGCGGTTCTCACGCTCGGCATGACCCAGGAATCGGCCGGCCAAACGACTCCGGCCGGAGAAGTGATCATCGCCTGGCACGTCACGATCGCGCCGACCTGGTTCGATCCGTCCACGGCTCCGCCCCAGATCACGCCCTTCGGCACGCTCTACGCGATCCACGACGCCCTCGCGCGCCCGATGCCGAACCAAAAGATGGGCGCGAGCCTGGCGGAGTCGTGGACGGAGAGCCCCGACGGGCTCGTGTACGAGTTCAAGCTCCGCCGCGGGCTCAAGTTCCACAACGGCGACCCCGTCACTGCTGAGGACGTGAAGTTCAGCTTCGAGCGCTACAAGGGGGCGGGCGCCAAGGAGTTCCAGTCCCGCGTCAAACAGGTGGAGATCGTCGATCCGCTCACCGTGCGCTTTCGCCTGAACGCGGCCTGGCCGGACTTCATGACGTTCTACGGAACGACGGCCACGGGCGCCGGGATCGTCGTCCCCAAGAAGTACATGACGCAGGTCGGCGACGACGGATTCAGGAAGCATCCGATCGGCGCCGGGCCCTACAAGTTCGTGAGCCACACGCCGGGCGTGGAAGTGGTGCTGGAAGCGTACACGGGCTACTGGCGGCGCGTGCCCAACGTGAAGCGGCTGGTCTTGAAATCCGTGCCCGAAGTCGGCACGCGCCTGGCCATGCTGAAGACCGGCGAGGCGGACATCGCGGTCGCTCTGGACGGCCCCGAGGGACTGGAAGTGAAGCGTGACCCACGCCTTCAGCTCGTGTCGACCCGCCACGCGTCGATCTTCTGGATCGAGTTCGCCGAGCAATGGGATCCAAAGTCACCGTGGCATGACAAACGCCTGCGGCAGGCGGTCAACTTGGCGCTCGATCGCAAGACCACGAACGAGGCCGCCTGTCTGGGCTTCTGCCCGCCAGCCGGGGTCATCGTGCCTCGCGTCATGGACTTTGCGCTGCAGGTCGAGCCACCGCCCTACGACCCGCAGAAGGCGAAGCAGCTACTCACCGAGGCCGGCTATCCCAACGGGCTCGACGCCGGAGACTTCGTGGCGATTCCCGGATTCCCTACGGTGGCGGAGGCCTCGTTGAACTACCTCAACGCGGTGGGGATCCGGATGAAGATGCGGCCGATGGAGCGGGCGGCGTTCTACGCCACGTGGCGCGAGAAGAAGCTCCGCGGGCTGTTCATGACCGCGGTGGGGAACTCCGGCAATGCGGCCAGCCGCGTGGCGGAGTTCATCGGCTCCAAGGGAGCCTACGCCTACGGCGGGTATCCCGACATCGACGATCTGGCTCAGCAGCAGTCCGGTGAGCGCGATGTGAAGAAGCGCGAGGCGCTGCTCCACCGGATCCAGCAGCTGACCATCGACCGGGCGATGTTCGCGCCGATCATGGACCTGCGGGCGTTGATGGGCGTCGGGCCGCGCATGGCCGACCACACGATCAACCTCGTGCCGATGACCGTCTGGCCGTCCTACGAGGACATGCGCGTCAAGAACCAGTAGGAGTCGAGTAACATCCCTCGACAGGGAGGACACCCATGACCATCGATCGTTACGTCAAGACCGTGCTGACCGTCATCGCCGTGGCGCTCGTCGCGATCGCCGCGCGCCCATGGCTCCCCGAGTCCGGCTGGCCCGACGCGCTCCGGATGGCGCCGGCGCAGGCTCAGTCCATGCAGGTCAGGGAGGCCACCATCCCCAAGGCGTGGGGGAAGTTCATGACCTATAACAGCGGCAATCTGCTCCTCGAGGGGCCCGATCGCTCGCTGCGCATCGTCGACCTGGACGGAAAGCCGCCCGAGTTCCCCAAGATGAAGTGGATCATCAAGTTCGAGTAGCGGGACGGGTCGCGCCGACGGCGCCGACGTTGAAGTCGGGGAACCGAGCGCGCATCGCGGCGATGTCGGGCAAGACCGCGATCTCGACGAAGCCCGCCGCGTCCATGGCTCCCCACCACTGCTCGGGGGTGAGAAACCCACCGTTGGGGCGGTAGGTCGGGTGCAGCACCGGGGACCGGAATGTCTCCATCAGGTTGAAGATGAACTCGACGTAGATCGCCTGGGCGGGTGTCGTGCGAATGCACTCGGAGACGACGAGACGGCCACCCGGCGCCAGCACTTCGAAGATCTCGCGAAGCGTGAAGTGGAGGTCGCGCGCCACGTGCAGGGTGTTCACGGCGTAGACCAGTGACGCGCTCCGGGGCGCGACCCCCTGCTTTTCGAAGGGCAGGTTCATGTCCAGTGCCCCGAACTTCAGGAATGACGCGTCCGGGAACCGCGCCTGTAATGCGTGCTGCCCCCGCCGCAGGAAGGCGGGAACGAGCTCGGTGAAGCGGTACTCGTCGATCTCCGGCCACCGTCCCTCGCGCCGCAGTCCTTCGAGGAGAGCGGCGGCACCGCTGCCGAGCCCGCCTCCGAGCTCGACGATGACGAGCCGAGTCGGCGGCATCCATTCCTGTGCCGCGCCGGCCCCGACGAGATTGTTCACGGCGTAGAGGGGGTTGGCGTTCGAGAAAAA
>QHSV01000222.1 GCA_003221655.1 Candidatus Rokuibacteriota bacterium | reverse complement strand
GACCAGGAACGCGAGATCTGGCTTCGGGGCGAGCGCGTCAAGGACGTGACGACGCACCCCGGGCTCGCCAACGGGGTGCGGGCCATCGCGTCGCTGTACGACCTGCAGCACGACCCCGCGCTACGCGACGAGATGACGTACGTGTCGCCCACCAGCCGCGCACGCGTCGGCCTGTCCTTCGTGATTCCGCGCACCAAGCAGGAGCTCGAACGGCGGGGCGCGATGATGCTGCGCTGGGCGCGCACGACGTGCGGCATGATGGGTCGTTCGCCCGACTTCATGAACGTCACCTTCGCGGCCTGGGCCGCGGCGGGCGACTATTTCGCGCGGGGCCGGCCCCAGTTCGGTCAGAACATGCGGCGCTACTACGAATACATCAGCGAGCACGACCTGACCCTGACCCACTCGCTGATCAACCTGCAGCGCAGCCGGACCGTCTCCGGCGTGTTCAACCTGGAAGCGGGGACGGCGCTCCAGGTGGTGCGCGAGACCGACGCCGGCATCGTGGTCCACGGGGCGCGCATCCTGGCGACACTCGGCCCCCTGGCGGACGAGATCGCCGTCTACTCGCCGCGCGTCGCGCGGCATACCGAGAGCCACAGCCCGTTCGCGCTCAACTTCGCCATCTCCTGTGGGACGCCGGGGCTGAAGTTCCTGTGCCGGGAGAGCTTCGACCTCGGGCGGTCGCACTTCGAGCATCCCCTCGGCTCGCGCTTCGAGGAGATGGACTGCGTCGTCTTCTTCGACGACGTGCTGGTGCCGTGGGAGCGGGTGTTCCTGCTGGGTGACGTCGATCTGCTCAACGGCACGGCCACGGCCACCCACTCGATGACGCACACGGCGCACCAGGGCGCGGCCAAGAACATCGCCAAGTGCGAGTTCGTCCTCGGGGTCGCGCTCCTCATGACGAAGACGCTGGGAAACGCCCACCTGCCCCACTCCGAGGAGCGCCTGGGCGAGCTGATGCTCTACACCGAGCTCATGAAGGCCTGTATGCGCGCCGCCGAGGCCGATGCGGAGCTCGACGAGTGGGGCGTCATGTGTCCGGCCGCGTTGCCGGCGGAGAGCACCCGCAACCTCTTCATGACCGCCTATCCCCGAATGGTGGAGATCCTGCAACTTCTCGGGTCCAGCAGCTTCATGATCACTCCGAGCGAGGCAGACTTCAGCGGCCCGCTGGCTCCGGAGATCGAGCAATACCTGGCCACCGACACCGCCACCGCCCGCGAGCGCGTCAAGCTCTTCCGTCTGGCCTGGGACATCGCCGGCAGCGCATTCGGCAGTCGCCAGGTGCTCTACGAACGCTTCTTCGCCAGCGATCCCCTGACCCGTGCCCGCGCGCTGGGCGCCCTCTACCCCAAGGACGAGACGATGGCGCGCGTCCAGGAGTTCCTCGATGACGAATAAGCTCGAGTTCGGGCTCTTCGACTCCTTCGGCCCGTTCGAGATGAAGGAGTTTCCGACGGTGCGGGAAGTGTACGAGGCGCACATCCGGGAGGCGCTCGAGGCCGAGCAGCTCGGCTATCGATACTATTTCTTCATCGAGCATCAGAACTCCCCGGTCTGCTCGGTGACCGCGCCCAACATCTACCTGACCGCGCTGGCGTGCCGGACGAGCGTCCTCCGGTTCGGCCTCATGATCTACCAACTGCCCTTCCACCACCCCGTCCGGCTCGCCCAGGACCTGGCGACGCTGGACCAGCTGTCCCGCGGCCGGCTGGAATTCGGCGCGGGCACGGGCGTCCTGATGCACGAATTCATCCGCTGGAACCTTCCCTTCGAGAGCCGGCACGAGATGAGCGCGGAAGCGCTGGACATCATCGTCAGGGCCTGGACGTCGGACACGCTGACGTACCAGGGCAAGTACTGGCAACTCGACGAGGCGATGCCGACCCCCAGGCCCTACCAGGCGCCCCACCCGCCCGTCTGGGTCGCCGCCCACAGCGCGGCTTCGTTCGACTACGCGGCCAAGCACAACTATCACATCGCGCAGAACATCGACGTTGACGCGGTGATCGCCGAGAAGTTCGCCACCTACCGGAGGCTTTGGAAGCAGTACGCGCATCCCGGTCCCACGCCGCGAGCCTTCCTGGCGCGCCACGTCCACGTCGCCGAGACCGACGCGCAGGCTCGCGTCGAGGCCGAGCCCCATCTGCTGATGGGCTTCATCCAGGGCGGCGAGCTCATCGCCCGGACGCGCATCGGCTTCGGGCCTCCGGAGCGGGAGTCGCTGGAGCGATCGACCCCGGAGCGGAAGGAGCTGGGGCGCGTGTTTCAGGAATGCACGAAGTCCTACGACTTCTGGATCGACAACGGCCTGGCTATCGTCGGCAGCCCCGATACCGTGATCAGAAAGATCGAAGCGCAACGCGAGCTGACGGGATACGACATCCTCGGCGCCCGACACCGGATAGGCCACCTGGCGCCGGAGCTCGCGCACAAATCCATGCGGCTGTTCGCCGAGCACGTGATGCCGGCGTTCGCCTGACAGCGGGACGGTTCAGTTGTAGAGGTGGCAGGCGACTCGGCGGCCCGGGGAAACCTCGCAGAGCAAGGGCTCCTGCTCCGAGCAGCGCGGCATCACGAAGGGGCATCGCGGGTGGAAGCTACACCCGCGGGGCGGGTTGAGGGCGCTGGGCACTTCGCCGCTGAGGACGATCTCCTCCCTGGCTTCGTCCGGGTGCGAGGGCAGCGACGCCGCGAACAGCGCCTTGGTGTAGGGGTGGAGCGGGCTGGCGCACAGCGCGAGGCTGTCGGCCACCTCGACGAGCTTCCCCAGGTACATGACGGCGGTCTGCTGGCTCACGTGGGCCACCGCCGCCAGATCGTGCGCGATGAACAGGTAGCTCACGCCGAGCCGTTGCTGGAGCTCCTCCAGCAGCGTGATGATGTGGGCGCGGATGGAAACGTCCAGAGCCGAGACGGGCTCGTCGAGCACGACCAGGCGCGCCTTGGTGGAGAGCGCCCGCGCGATCGCCAGCCGCTGTCGCTGCCCTCCGCTGAACTCGTGAGGGAAGAGGCGGGCCGCGTCGGGCCGGAGACCGACCAGCTCCAGCAGCTCGCTCACGCGCGCTCGCACCTCCGCCGAGGAGAGAGGTTCGTGCGCTTTGATCGGCTCGGCAATGATGTCGCCCACCCGCATGCGGGGACTGAGCGAGCTGTACGGGTCCTGGAAGACGACCTGGACCTGGCGCCGGTAGTCTTGCAGGTCCGCGCGGCTCAGCTCCGCGAGGTTGCGACCATCGAACTCGATGGCACCGGCCGTGGGTTCTTCGGCCGCCAGCACGAGCTTCGACGTGGTCGTCTTGCCGCACCCGGACTCTCCGACGAGCCCGAGCGTCTCGCCTGGCTTGATCGTGAAGCTGATCCCGTCGACGGCCTTGACCACGCCCCGTGTCTTGCCGAAGAGCGAGCCGCCCACGGGGAAGTGTTTCCGGAGATCGCGCACGTCGAGCAGCGGCCTATCCACGCCCGGCGGCCTCCTCGTCGATGGGCAACCAGCACCTCACGTTGCCGTCGCCGTTCAGGTTGTGCTGCCACGGTTCCTCGATGCGGCAGCGATCCATCGCCTGCCGGCAGCGGGGATGGAAGCTGCAGTCGACCGGGAGGGCCGCAAGATCCGGCGGCTGGCCCGGGATACCGTAGAGCGGCTCCTTGACGCCGAGCTTCGGGATCGAGTCCAGCAACGCCTTGGTATAGGGATGCCGGGGGCGGTAGAACAGGCCACGCACCGATTGCATCTCCACGATCTTTCCCGCGTACATCACCGCGACCTTGTCGCACATCTTGGCGACGATGCCGAGGTTGTGCGTGACGAAGATCAGCGCGACGCCGGTCGCGCGCTGGAGATCCTTCAGCAGATTCAAGTACTGGAGCTGGATGGTGACGTCGAGGTTGGTGGTCGGCTCGTCGGCGATGATGATCCGCGGGCCCCCCGCCTGGGCGATGGCGCCGACGATGCGCTGGCGCATGCCGCCGCTCATCTGGTGGGGAAAGTCCTTCATCCGCCGCTCCGGTGAGGGAATTCGCACCGCGGCCAGGAGCTCCTTCACGCGCTGGCGCAGCTTCTGTCCGCGGAGCGACTGATGGTAGTACGCCGGCTCGGCCACCTGGTCGTAGACGGAGAAGAGCGGGTCGAGCGACGCCATCGGATCCTGGAGGATGGTCGCGATCCGCCGCCCGCGGATCCGGCGCATCTCGGCCTGGCTCTTCTTCACCAGATCCTCGCCCTCGAGCTCGATGCTGCCGCCCACGATTTGGGCGCTCGGCGCGAGCAGGCGGACGATCGAGTGGCAGGTCGTGGTCTTGCCGCAGCCGGATTCTCCGACGAGGCCGAAGGTCTCTCCGGCCTCGACGGAGAAGCTGATGCCGTCCACCGCCTTCACCACGCGCGTCCCGCGAAACCCGAAGTAGTGCGTCCTGAGGTCGTTGACGCGCAGCAGCGGAGCCACGTTACCCCTTGACCTCCCAGACCTCCCAGGGCCACGGGAAGGGGGCGTTGACGGTGTCCCAGTAGCGGTGCACCGCCTCGCCTTCTGGAAGCACTTTCTGGGTGACGGCGTGCACGAAAGGATTGAGGTAGACGGGCACCAGATAGTAGCCCTCGACGATGGCACGCTGGATCTCCTTCGACAGACGATCCCGTTCGGCGACGTCGATGCTGGCCTCGTGCTTGGCCCAGAGCGACTCGATCGTCGGCTCGCAGATGTAGGAGGCCGGCCCTCCGCACACCGCGTAGAGCCGGATCAACTCCTTGGCGCCTCCCGGCCGCGGGTCGATCCGCTGGACGATGGTGCGGTTGCCCGGGAAGCCCTTGCGGCCCTTGCTGGTCTGCGCCATGTAGGCCGGCGCGTCCAGCATCTGCAGCTTGGACCGCATGCCGACAGCGCGAAGGTCGTTGAGGATCCGCTCGGCCATGTCGAAGTACGGCACGAACGGAACGTACCATTCGAAGTCGAACCCGTTGGGGAAGCCCGCCTCGGCGAGCAGCTGCTTCGCCTTCGTCGGATCGTACGGTGGCACCGGCAATTCCGTGCCGTCCCCGCGCAGCGCGTCGCGGTTTTCGTGGCTGATCCAGTTGCCCCACGGCTTGCCGATCCCCTGGGTCTCCTGCTTGACCAGGAACTGTCGATTGATCGCCAGGCTGACGGCCTGGCGCACGCGCTGGTCGTGGAAGGGGCTCGAAGGCTCGTTGTAGCCCGGGAACACCAGGTGCCAGGGCGCGGTGTAGTTCGGGTCCCAGCGCAGCTTGGGATCCGCCATCACCCTCTGGAGCAGCTTGCCCGTCATCCCGTAGGCGAGATCGAGCTCACCGGTCTCCAGGCCGGCCATGCGGGCGGCCAGATCCCTGATACCCCTGACGTTGATCGTCTTCACGCCGGGAACTCGCCGCCAGTACTGGTCCCAGGCCTCGAATGACGCCTGCACGCCGGCTTCCTGGCTCACGAACTTGAACGGGCCGGCGCCCATGGGACGTGCTTTGAAGCCGTCCTTGCCCACCTGCTC
>QHSV01000221.1 GCA_003221655.1 Candidatus Rokuibacteriota bacterium | reverse complement strand
TAAAACGGCGCCGGCGTGCCGTCGGGCAGCGGCGTGTCGAACGCGAAGAGGACGAGTAGTTTGGCCATGAGCTCACCGCTTCCTCGGAACTTGCTTCATGCGCTCACCAAGCGTCAGCCGAAAGCCGTCGCCCTGCTTCGTGGTCTCTCGGAGGTAGGCCTGGGTCTCCGCGCGCTCCTCTCGCCCGAGCGCCTGCGCGTGTGAGAGCCGGATGCGCCGGCCGCCCTCTTCGATGGCGAGCACGAGCACCTTGATCTCGGTCCCCACGGGGAAGGCCTTGCGGAGATCCGTGCCGCGGGCCGTGCCGAGCTCGCCGATCGGGATCAGCCCGGTCTGCCCGGGACCGAGCCTGACGAAGATGCCGAATGACTCCAGCCGCTCCACCGTGCCGGTCAGCACCGCGCCGACCTCGACGCGCGACTCCATCTGCTGACCCGGGGTGGCGCCCTCCGGCGCCAGGGCGAGCGCGACGCGACGCTTCTCGGGATCGACGCTCACGATCATCACGGTGACCTCGGCGCCGCCGGCCGCGGCCTCTCGGATCGCGCCCTGTCGGCTGCGCGGGATCTCGGTGTTGTGCAGGAGCCCATCCACACCGGGTAAGAGCTCCACGAAGACTCCGAACTCCGTGGCGCGAACCGCTCGCCCGTGGACCACCTGGCGCTCGCGCAGCCGTCCGGGCACCGCCACCCACGGATCGCCCTCGAGGGCCTTCAGGCTGAGCGAGATCCTTCCTTTCTCCTGATCGACCCTGAGCACCTTGACGGTCACCGCCTCGCCCACCCGCAGCCGATCGGCCGGCCGGCTCACGCGCGAATGCGAGAGCTCGGACAAGGGCACGAGACCCTGCACGCCGCCCAGGTCGACGAACGCGCCGAAGTCCGCCAGTGAGGCTACGGTACCGGTAAGCACCGCGCCCGGGAGAACCTTCTTCCGCGTCTCTTCGGCGGTTTCGGCCGCCCGCTCCTCGAGCAGCCGGCGGCGGGAGAGGACGAGATTGCGCCCGTTGTCGCTGTAGGTCATGACGCGGAACTCGAGGACGCGGCCGACGTACTCCTCCGCGGCCTCCACCCGGCGCACATCCATCTGCGAGAACGGACAGAAGGCCCGCAGGCCACCGACCGTCACCTCGTACCCGCCCTTGATCACGGCCGCGACCTTCCCCTCGACCGGAATGCCGGTCTGCGCCGCGACCGCGAGGGCTTGGCGGGCCTGCGCCCCCTGCCGGAGCTTGTGCGAGAGGCGCACCTCGTCCCCGGTCGACACCACGGTCGCCTCGACCTCGTCGCCGACGGCGACGCGCAGCCGTCCCTCCTCATCGGTCAGCTCGGCACGCTCGATCCAGGCCTCGCCCTTGCCCCCGACGTCGACGAAGACGCTCTCGGCCGCGATGTGGATCACGCGGCCCTTGACGATCTGGCCGACTTCCAGCACGGGTCTCACGGCTTCACGGGCGAACAGCGTCGCGAAATCTTCGGCGTCACTCATGATCACCACCCTAGGCGGCTGTTCTCAGGAGGTCAAGGCGCAGCGCGGAGCCGGTCGGGCGGGATCTGATCTGGTCCTCGATCCCGCTTGACTTCATACCGATATCACTTTATAAATTATATAGAAAATAGAAATTATATAACAATAGATCTGCAAGACCGGCAGGAGGCGGTGATGCTCGAGAATCGAACGAAGGTCCTGCTCATCCTCTCGCAGGACGTCCTGGACCAGGCTCGGGTCGTTGCCGGGAAGGCGACGATCACGCTCAAGCTTCCGGTGAGCCTTCAGATCGTCCTCCGGGCCCTCATCGAAGAGGGGCTGAAGCGAGATGACCACCCGGCCCTTCTCGCCAACGTCGAGGGCCAGGCCAAGGCGGTCCGCCGCCTCAGGAGCGTGTCGCGTCAGCGCGGACGAGCTGAAGCGGAGCCCGAGGGCCGACGGTCTGGAATCTCGCAGCGGCCGAACGGTCGTGAGCAGCCGAAGCGCTTGAAGTGAGGAGGCGATGATGCCCGAGTGGACCGGCCGGAGCCTTGAGGGTCGTCCTTTGGGCATGTGCTGCTCAGTGATGCTTCCCGCGTCTTCAAGGCTCAGGCTGTTGGACCTGGGGTCAAGTTTCGTCACCGCATTGGGAGAACAGAGGCAACCGATGACCGGCCTCATGACCGCCGCTGTCGTACACGCCTGGCCGAAGGCCGGCTGGCCGTGCAGCCGTTGAGGGCGGCGCTCCCGGTGGCGCCGCCCTTTGCCGGTTAGACCCTTCAGTCAGGATCCAGCATCCCGAATCGCCGCTCGCGCTTTTCGCTCGACCTCCATTGAAATCGCCACCATCCTGTGCGCGCTCTTAGCGTGTTCGGCGGTCTTCCTCATCACTTCGCTGTCATCCTTGCCTTGAGCCACGAAGTCGCAGCCGGGTATCAGATCGGCGCATCTGAGTTCTCTCGTCACGAGCAGACCCTCCTTTGGCCGCGCCTTTCAGGACGTGCGCGGCAAAGCTCGAGCGCACGTGACAATTTCATTTTTTGATCAGCAGGTCAAGCCCATCGGCGCATGCGCGCGCTACGGCATAGCCAGCCTTTTCCTGACCGGGCATCTTATCCCAGCCCCCCTTTTCGATGACTTCAGCTCTCTGCCAGCTGCTGACGTCTCCGAGCTCTTTGAGCTTCTGTTCATGGTTCGGTTGCTTCATGAATTGCGCGACGCAGATCGCCGCCTGACTCGCCAAGACCGCCTCTTTGGTCATCGTTTGGGTCGTGCCGGCGGTTGTCCAGCCACCCCACGAAAACCCGACGATCATTGCGATGACGCCCCCACAAATAAGGCCCCAGATTCCGTACTTGATCTTCGCCGCCGTCTCCAGCTTCATTGCCAAGACCTCCTGAACCGGGATCCCCGATGTGGAGCAATTCCGCCTCTATGGCAGCGTCCACCGAGCGACCGTCCCGTCAGTCGACTCGTTCACACGTGAAGACAGGCGGCACACGTCATTTGCCGCGCCGGCGGCGCCTTCGTGCCGCAGTTCGTCCTGGTGAAGCCGGTGTGCCCTGCCCCGGCTTCTTGCCGAAACCACGGTTGCACTCGTTGCAGAATCTTTGCGATTCATCCTTGAGTTCTCGTTTGCAAGTTGCGCATCTGATCATGACCTTCCTCCATCACGCGAACTTACCAAGACCTCGCCCGCGAGCCCGTCGCCGCCCGGCGCATCGTCGTCGGCCATCGCTCCCACTCATGCTCGTCCCTCGTTGCCCGTGGCGCCGGGACTTGGGTTGGTCGTGGCGAGCGCCGACTCATTTCGGGTTCTCCAGAACCGCTGCGCGTGGGCGAAGAGCGTCCACGCACTACCCAGAAGGATTGTCGAGAGGGCGAGCAGGGCGAGGGCGACTGGCAAGACCTTGGCCGTGATCGGCACGTCCGAAATCCAGAATACGAGCGTGCTGCCGACAAGGAGAGGAATCAGCACCAGGCTCCCGGGCGGCCACGCGCGCCGCCAGACGCGAACGAGGGTTCCGCCGAGATCACCTTCGAGCCGTGTGTGCAGGAGGACCCAGGACACAAACACGCCAATGAGGAGCGCCGGGACCCAGGGATGCAACCACAGGACCCACGAGACGACGAGGAGGGCCGCGGCAGCGCGCCGCCGCTGGACACTCACCGGACGGCTCGGCTGTCGGTGGAAAGACGAAGCGGCGGGCCGACGATGGCCACGAGCCTGACCGCCGCCAGCGCGCGAATCACCAGCCACGACGGATCGAACTCGACTCGCCGCACACTGAACTTCGGCGCTCGCGGTTCTGCGTGGTGATTGTTGTGAAGACTTTCGCCGCCCGTCACCCAGGCGAGCACCACCGAGTTATACGCTGTGTTCGTGAAGTTTTGAGCTCCTCGCCAATGCCCGACGCCGTTGATGAGCGGCGCCACGACGCCGACGTAGAGGACGGCATGCGCCAGCGCCACGATCAAACCCGGGCCGATGCCAAACAAAAAACACAACAGCGCGATGCCCAGCCCCGGACCCACCATCCCCTTCGAGAAAACGGCACGATCCAATCGGTCTTCGGGGAGGTCCGGGGCGAACTTCTTGATCGTGTCGGGGTTCCGCGCTTCCCGTTGGTAGTAATAGGCGTTCAGAAGCTGGACACGCCACAAGCCGAGCAGCCGCGGGCTGTGGGGGTCACCTTCTCGGTCAGTGAAGGCGTGATGCTTGCGATGAACCGCGACCCACTCCTGGCGGCGCTGTCCCGTGGTAAGCCAGAGCACTGTCCGGAACAGCACATCCGCGAACGGGCGAACGGTCAGCGCTCGATGTGCGAGGGTGCGGTGCAAGTACACCGACGTTGCGAAGACGGCCGTTTGCGTCAGCGCAATGACGGCCAGCGGGATCATCCAGACGTGAGTCGACAAGGCTTTCCCTCCCACACGCTAGCTTTCACTCCCCTGCTTTCGAAGCTCATTGAGGCCCCTGATCCGTCGCGATCACTTCGAGCGCTTCCGGGGCTCGCCACGGTGCAGGCCCCCCGGACTTCCAGACCGTAGATTCGTTCGGTCCTCCTCAGCCCTTTTCCGGCGCGTCATGCTTCGCTGGTGGCGAACCGCTCTGGCCTGGCTCTCGACGTTGGCGAGGAAGGTCGCATGGCCATCGCGCTTCAGCCCCTCCTCGATGAGGGCCCGGAGGACGATCTGAAGGCTCACCGGGAGCTTGAGGGTGATCGTCGCCTTCCCCGCGACGACCCGGGCCTGGTCCAGGACGTCCTGGGAGAGAATGAGAAGGACTGTGGTCTTGTTTTCGAGCATCAACACCTCCGTACTCCTGCCGACCCGGGCTGGCGGCGTTCGTGCTTAATAATTTAAACTTGTTATATAAGTTATAGTATACTGCTGTCAAGCAAGATATCGCGGCGGAAGCGAGTATCGGCCGGGTCATGAAGACGGAGGGTAGACGCGCCCTGTGGAACATGAGCAGACCGATGAGAGTAAGCGAACAATGACCGAGGGGATCATCGCGCTGGGAGCTGTCCCGGCGCGCGAATCCGCTGCCCAAGTGGGCGAGGTCGGCTACGCGGACCGCGCAGTCGTGGAGTGCCAGCGCTACGTGGCCCTCTTGCGACACG
>QHSV01000220.1 GCA_003221655.1 Candidatus Rokuibacteriota bacterium | reverse complement strand
CGGCGCCAAGAGCAAGATGGGCGCCTGACATGGACCGGCGATTCACGGGCAAGGTCGTGGTCATTACCGGCGGCGCCGGCGGCATCGGACGCGCCGCGGCCGTGCGCTTCGCCTCCGAGGGCGCCCGCATCGTCCTCGTCGACCTCGTCGGAACGGCGCTCCACCAGAGCGTGGCCGCAGTCGAGAAGGCGGGCGGCGAGGTCCTCGCCGTGGAAGCCGACGTGACCAGGCTCGCCGACGTCGAGCGCTACGCCGATGCCGCGCTGACGCAGTTCGCGGGGATCGACGTCTTTTTCAACAACGCCGGGATCCTCGGCGCGCTGAAGCCCCTCGTCGACTATCCGGAGGAAACATTCGATCGCGTGATCGCCGTGAACGTGAAAGCCGTATGGCTCGGCATGAAAGTGGTCGCGCCGCGGATGCGCGCGCGCGGCGGCGGCGTCATCGTCAACACCGCGTCGATCGCGGGGCTGCGCGGCTCGCCGAACATCATCGCCTACACCGCGAGCAAGCACGCCGTCGTCGGGATGACGCGCGCCGCGGCGCTCGAGCTGGCGCGCCACGGCATCCGCGTCAACGCCGTGTGCCCGGCGCCGATCGAGACGCCGATGGCCCAGCAACTCGAGACCGAGGTCAGGCGTGAGAGGCTCACCGCCACCATTCCGATGCGACGCTACGGGGCCCCCGAAGAGGTCGCCGCGCTCGTCGCGTTTCTGGCGAGCCCCGACGCCACGTACATCACCGGCGCGCTCTACACGGTCGACGGCGGCGCGATGGCGTGATCGTCGCCGTCACCGGCTCGAGCGGACTCCTCGGCTCGGCGCTGGTCTCATCTCTCGGGGCGGGCGGCCACCGGGTGCTCCCGCTCGTGCGCCGCGAGGTCCGGCCGGGTGAGGACGCGCTTCGCTGGGATCCAGTTTCCGGAGCCATTGCTTCTCCCGGACCGGCGATCGCCGACGCCGTCGTTCATCTGGCCGGTGAGAGCATCGCGGACGGTCGGTGGACAGCCGTGAAAAAACAGCGCATCCGCGAGAGCCGTGTGGACGCCACGCGCCGTTTGACCGACACGCTCACCCGCCTGGCGAAGCCGCCGGCCGTCCTCGTCTGCGCCTCGGCGATCGGCTACTACGGGAGCCGGGGCGACGAGGTCCTGAGCGAGGAGAGCCGGCCGGGCGCGGGGTTCCTCGCCGACGTCGGCCGCGAGTGGGAATCGGCCAGCGCGGCGGCGATCGTGCGCGGCATCCGCGTTGTCAACGTCAGGATCGGCATTGTGCTGAGTCCCGCGGGCGGCGCGCTCGCCAAGATGCTGACGCCGTTCCGGCTGGGCCTGGGCGGCGTCATCGGCGGCGGCGCTCAGTGGATGAGCTGGATCGCCCTCGACGACGTGATCGGCGCGCTCCGCCATGCGCTCGGGACCGACGCTCTGCGCGGATCCGTCAACGCGGTCGCGCCCGCGCCCGTGACCAACGCCGAGTTCACGCGGACGCTCGGGCGCGTGCTGCGGCGCCCGACCCTCGTGCCGATGCCCGCGTTCGCCGCGCGCCTCGCCCTCGGCGAGATGGCGGACGAATTGCTGCTCTCGAGCCAGCGGGTGCTGCCCGCGCGCCTCCTGGCGAGCGGTTTTGCGTTCCGTTATCCGACGCTCGAAGGCGCGCTCCGCCACGAGCTCGGCCGCTGACTGGCCCGCTCCGGCCCAAGGACGGACGGACCGTCATCCAGAGCGTCAGGAGCGCGGCAGACGCGGCGTCTCGGCGCAGGCGCGCTCGACTTCGTCCACCGTCTTCGGGGTGCCCGCGGTGAGCACGTCACAGCCGTCCGGCGTGATCAGCACATCGTCCTCGATGCGGATGCCGATCCCGCGCACCTCCTTCGGCACGGGGTGGACGACCGTCCCGACCTTCGCCTTCTCCTCGTCCTCCATCTTCTTGGCGGCCGCGGCGCCGAAGCGGAGGCGGCGCTCCCACATCTCGTCCTCGCTGTATTCCCGCAGGTGATACGTGGCCGTCTCACGGTCGGGGTCGAAGTAGAGCCCGGGCTCCACGGTGAGCACCATGCCGGGCTCGAGTACCCGGGACGTGCGGTCGATCTTGTAGTCGCCGACGTCATGCACGTCCATGCCGAGCCAGTGGCCGGTGCCGTGCATATAGAACTCGCGGTAGTGGTGCATCGCGAGCGTTTCCTCGACCCCGCGCG
Source organism: Candidatus Rokuibacteriota bacterium (assembly GCA_003221655.1). Classification (GTDB taxonomy): domain Bacteria; phylum Methylomirabilota; class Methylomirabilia; order Rokubacteriales; family CSP1-6; genus AR31. The sequence goes on along the minus strand of QHSV01000220.1, from coordinate 2,709 downwards.
GCAGCGCGCCGAGCGCGACGAGCCCCTCGGCGAGGACGCGCCGGGCCGCCTCGTGGATCGCCTCGTAGCGGTTGCCGGGCCGCGCGGCGGCGATCCCCGCGAGTTGCGCGCGCAGGACGATCTCGTAGACCGCGCGCTGGGCGGCCGTGAACTGGCCGTTGACCGGGAACGTGCGCGTGATGTCCGCGGAGTGGTAGCCCCACTCGCACCCGGCGTCGATCAGCAGCAGGTCGCCGTCCTCCATGCGGCGGTTGTTCTCGCTGTAGTGGAGGATGCACGCGTTGGGGCCTGAGGCGACGATCGACGGGTAGCCGTTGCGCGGCGAGCCGTTCACGCGGAAGACGTATTCGAGCGCCGCCTGCACCTGGTACTCGTAGAGCCCCGGCCGCGCATAGCGCATCGCCTCGGCGTGCGCCTCGCGGCTGATCTCGCAGGCCCGGCGATGGCGCAGGAGCTCGGCGGGCGAGCGTCGCAGACGCAGCTCGTGGAGGATCGGCCCGGGGTCCTCGATCCGCACGGGGGCGGCGTGGCCGCGGGCCCGCGCCGCGCGCAGGTCCGTGACCAGTCGCGTTACCCGGCCGTCGAACGTGCCGCTGCCCAGTCGATAGAAGACCACGGGGCGGTCGACCATGTACTCGCGGAGCTTCTCGTCGAGCCGGTCGATCGTGTAGGCGGCGTCGGCGCCGTAGGTCGCGATGGCGCCCTCGACCCCGGCCCGCCGGCCGGTCCAGATCTCCATCTCGCGGTCGCGCGGGCGGACGAAGAGGACGAACCGCTCCTTGGCATCCGCGGGGTTGAAGACGGCGACGGCGTCGGGCTCGTCGAACCCGGTCAAGAAGAAGAAGTCGGAGGCCTGGCGAAACTCGTAGTTGACGTCGCCGTTGCGCCGGAGCTCCCGGGCGCCGGGGACGACGGCCAAGGCGTCGCCGATCGCCGCCGCGAAGCGCTGCCGCCGCTCGACGAAGGGGGCTGGATCGAATGGGCTCATCGGCGCAATAATACAACGGCGAAAGGGGAGCGCCCTATGCACGTCGGAATGGCCGCGGTCTTCCAGAACCCTGACAAGGCGCGCACTGACCGCGAGGTCTACCGCAGCGAGCTCAGGCTCGCCGACCTCGCCGAGCCGCTCGGCTTCGAGTCGATCTGGGGGGTCGAGCACCACTTCACCGACTACACGATGTGCCCCGACGTCCTCCAGTTCCTGACGTACATGGCCGGGCGCACCGAGCGCGCCCGACTCGGCTCCATGGTGGTGGTGCTGCCCTGGCACGACCCCCTGCGGGTCGCCGAGGAAGTCTCGATGCTCGACCACATCTCCGGCGGCCGGGTCATTCTGGGTCTCGGGCGGGGCGCCGGCAAGGTCGAGTTCGACGGATTCCGCCTCTCGATGGACGAGTCGCGGCCGCGGTTCGTCGAGTCTGCCGAGATGCTGCTGCGCGGGCTCGAGACCGGCTACTGCGAGTACAGCGGCACGTTCGTCAAGCAGCCGCGCGCCGCGATCCGGCCGGCTCCCTTCAAGTCCTTCCACGGCCGGACCTACGCCGCCGCCGTCTCGCCCGAGTCGATGCCCGTCATGGCGAGGCTCGGCGTCGGGATTCTCATCATCCCGCAGAAGCCCTGGAAAGAAGTCGCCAGAGAGCTGGATTCCTACCGCTCCGTCTACCGCGAAGTGAACGGCGTCGACGCGCCGCCACCGGTCTCCGCCGGCTGGACGTTCTGCGACGCGAGCGCCGAGCGGGCCGAGCAGATGGCGCGCCGCTACATCGGCGGCTATTACCAGACGGTCCTCGACCACTACCAGTTCCAGGGCGACCATCTCGCCAGGACCAAGGGCTACGAGTACTACGGCAAGATGGCGGAGAAGATCGCGCAGTACGGGACCGACACCGTGATCGACTACTTCATGAACCTCCAGGTGTGGGGCACGCCGGAGCGGTGCTACGAGAAGATCCTCGACATCCACGAGCGCACCGGCAACAGCCACTACGTCGGCGTCTTCAGCTACGCCGGCATGCCCTACGACGACGCCGAGCGGAACATGCGCCTCTTCGCGCGCGAGGTGATGCCCGCGCTCCAGAAGCTCGGCGCCGAGACGCCCGCCGCCGGCCGCGCCGCGGCGGTGCCGGCGGGGACGCGCGTGGACGTGGGGCTCCTCGGCTCATGACCACGCCGCTGACCGTCTATCTGCCGTTCAACCGCGACTGCCTGCGCGGTGCCTTCGTTCCGGCCAAGCGCGGCACGAAGCCCCCGAACGAGCGCGGCAACTGGCTCATCGTCCAGGATCAGACGCTGATCGTCATCCCGGACGGCGAGAGCTTCCGGCTTCCGGCGGGCGAGCGCCCGGCGAAGCTCGACGGCGCGCTCGGCGAGTCGCTCTGGCTGGGGACCCTGGGCGGCGACACCGAGTGCTGGGTCGCGCCGCTGCCGCGCGATGTCGTCGTGCCCGAGGAGTTCCACCGGGAGACGCTCGTGCCGATGCAGGGCACGCGCCTGCCGGACGATCTCCTCTCACTCGGCGGCATGGCCATGCAGGCCCTCTGGTGGGAGTCGACCAGCGGCTTCTGCCCCCGCTGCGGCGACCGCACCGAGCGCCTCGCGGGCGAGTGGGGCAAGCGCTGCCCGCGCTGCAAGTACGAGCATTACCCTCACCTGCACCCGGCGGTCATCGTCGTGGTGCGCGACGGCGACCGCGTCCTGCTCGCGCGCAAA
>QHSV01000219.1 GCA_003221655.1 Candidatus Rokuibacteriota bacterium | reverse complement strand
CGTCGACAATGGCGAATCGCTCGAGGGCGCCGTCGCCCGGGAGGTGAAGGAAGAGGTCGGCGTGGACGTGAAGGACATCACCTACGTCGGGAGCCAGAACTGGCCCTTCCCGAGCCAGCTCATGGTCGGCTTCGTCGCCACCTACGCGGGCGGCGAGATCCAGGTCGACCCGGAGGAGCTGGAAGACGCCCGCTGGTTCCCCTGCTCGAGCCTCCCCGGGCTTCCTTCGCGCCACAGCATCTCGCGCTTCCTCATCGACAACTTCGGTCGCTGATT
>QHSV01000250.1 GCA_003221655.1 Candidatus Rokuibacteriota bacterium | reverse complement strand
ACACGCTGCCAGACGTGTCACCGCCCCGGAGAGCACGCGCCGTTTTCGCTGCTCACCTATCGCGATGTGCACGAGCGCCTGGACGACATCCGAGACGCCGTCAAGTGGCGCGTCATGCCGCCATGGAAGCCCGTGCCCGGGTTCGGCGACTTCGTCGATCCGCGCCGACTCTCCGACCTCGAGCTCACGACGCTGGTGCGGTGGATCGAGGCGGGCGCGCCGGAGGGAGATCTCGCGAAGCTTCCGCCACCGCTGGTGTTCCCGGAAGGATGGAAGCTGGGACCGCCCGATCACGTTCTCGAAATGGCCGAGATGTACACGGTGCCGGCGCGCGCCAGCGACGTCTATCGCTGTTTCGTGATCCCGACGAATTTCTCCGAGGATCGCTGGGTCACGAAAGTCGAGTACGCGCCGGGCGATCGGAAGCTCGTGCATCACATCCTCTCGTACATCGATACGACGTCCGCGGCGGAGAACCTCGATCGCGCCGATCCCGGTCCCGGCTACACGTGTTTCGGCGGGCCGGGATTCGCACCGGCCGGCGGCCTCAGCGGCTGGGCTCCGGGCGCCCAGCCGCGCGTCATGGCCGCCGGCGTCGGCATGCTGCTCCCGAAAGGCGCGAAGGTCGTGCTGCAGATGCACTACAACAACGGCGCGACCGAGAGCCGCACCGATCGGACGCGCGTCGCGCTGCACTTCGCGAAGGGCCCGATCGACAAGCGGCAACGCGGTATAGCGATCCTGAACCGGACGTTCACGATCCCGCCCGGCGAGCGTCGCTACGAAGTGCGCGCGTCGTGGACCGATCCACTCGGCCGGGATCTTCACGCCACTACGATCACACCGCACATGCACCTGCTCGGGCGCGAGATGAAGGTGACCGCGGCGTATCCCGACGGCACGGTCCGTCCGCTCATCCACATCGACGACTGGGACTTTAACTGGCAGGGGAACTACACGTTCGCGCAGTCGATTCCGCTGCCCGCCGGCACGCGAATCGACATGGTCGCGGTGTTCGATAACTCTGCCGAGAACCTCCGTCAGCCGAGCCGCCCCCCGCGTCCCGTGAGTTGGGGGGACGGGACGACCGATGAGATGGCGATCGTCTTCCTCGCCGTGACGGTCGACGGCGAGCGCATCGGTTGGCGACCCCGGTGAGGGATATCAACACGTAGGGAGCCTCGAGGATCTCCTCGACGCTGAGCTGCTTCCAGCGCTGTTGCAGCTCCTCCGCCGCCTCACGCCGGCGATCCGTCACGATCACCCGCTGGAGCTGCGCGCTCAGCTCGAGACGACCGAATCGCTGGCCGGCCGCTTCCCGCACCACCCGCATGCGCTCATCGATGCCCGCCACCTTCCATCCAGACATATCAGGCACCGTGCCGCCTCGAGTGAATGTGATGCCCGTGAGATTCACGGTATCGGCCTCTTGCGCCGCCAGCGTGAGGAGGCGAAAGCCATTGCCACCGATGATGATGGGCGGATGGGGCCGCTGGACGGGAAGCGGATGGATCGTGTGGCCCGTGACTCGGTAGTGCCGGCCGGCGAAATTGACTTCGGCCCCCCCGAGCAACCCCTTGATGATCGGCACCGCCTCGGCGAGCCGCTCGACCCTGATACCGCCTCGATCGAAGCGGAGCCCGGTCTGATCGTATTCTATCCGCATGTACCCCGCGCCCAGCCCCAGCTCGAACCGGCCCTCCGTCAGCATGTCGATCGTCGCCGCCTCACGTGCGAGCAGGACGGGATGGCGGAGATCGTTGTTGAGCACGTTCGTGCCGACCCTGAGGCTCTTCGTCGCATCCGCGGCGCTCATCACCGCCGGTATGGTCGCCAGCATGGCGGCCAGGTGATCGGGCACCAAGAGCACGGAGTAGCCGAGACCCTCGACCTTGCGCGCCTTGTCTTGCCACTCGGCCCTCGACTTGCCGTCCCGCACGTTGATCCCGAATCGGAACGGCTTCATGTCGCCGTCGCTTCCACCGTACTCGCCGTTCCTCACATCTTCAGTAGTCGCTTGGCGTTCCCGCTCAAGATCTTGGTCTTGTCCTCGGCCGAGAGCTGCAGCTCGCTCATCCACTTCGTTCCCGGCACGTTCTGCACGAACGGCCAGTCGACCGAGAAGAGGATCCGGTCGACGCCGAGCTCCATCATCGAGCAGAGCAACGCCGGCGTTGAGAAGTTCCCGCTGGTCGTGATGTAGAAGTGCTGGCTGAACTGCTCGCGGAACGCGATTCGACGATTGCCCGGCCGTGAGAGCGCGTGGTCGATGCGCCAGAGCAGGAAGGGAAGGCCTTCGCCCATGTGCCCGAGGATGATCTTCAGATCGGGGTAGGCGTCGAACACACCGCTGAGGACCAGCCGGATGCCTTGCGTCGCGGTCTCCACGGTGAATCCCCACGCGGCGTTGAGGATCGCGGGGAAGTCCTTCACGTAATCCTTGTAGTAGGCGTCCACGACGGCGCTGTGCGGCGCGGCCGGGTGCACGTAGAGCGGCACGTCCAGCGCCTGGGCCCGTTCGAAGATCGGCCAGAACCGCTTGTCGTCGAAGAACACGCCGTTGGTGAGCCCGTGGACCATGGCGCCCTTGAAGCCAAGCTCGCTGATCGTCCGCTCCAGCTCGGCGGCGGCTGCCTTGGGGTCGGGGGTCGGCAGCGCGGCGAAACCCGCGAACCGGTCGGGACGCGCGGCGATCACCCTGGCGAGGCGGTCGTTTGCGTCCCGGGCCAGCCGCACGGCGGTCGGCGCGTCCAGCCGCTGGGTCGAGGGCGCGCCGTGCGAGAGGACCTGGACATCGATGCCGGCCTCGTCCATCTCCTTCAGGCGGAGCTCGCCGAGGTCGTCGAGCCGGCGGCGGATCTCCGGTGCCCGACCTTCCGGCCCGTCGAAGGTCTTCGCGACTTCGGGGTCGTAGTAGTGCTCTTCAAGAGCGATGACGAGGGGCTTTCCCTCGGGAGCCATGTCTCTTCCTCCGTGTCAGTGCTGCGCTAGCGCTTCGATCGCGTCCGCCAACGCTACCACGCGTTCCGGGTCCTCGACGTGCAAGTTCTCGATCAGTCGAGCGCCGCGAGCCCGGCGGGGCGCACGGAGATCCTTCGCCAGGTCCGAGGCGGGGGCCGGCAGCCTCCTGGCCAACCAGGAGGCTGCCGCGAATTGCGGGGGTCTCGCGTGTGCTACCAGCGGTCGCCGCGGTGATGATGGCGTCCACCGCCGCCGCCCACGGGGACCGGCACCAGGAGACACCCCGACGTGCTGATAGTTACAACGCACGCAAGCAAGAGCATGGCACCTAGGCGTCGAAGCGTACTTGACCGTAGCATGATCTCAAACCTCCTCACGCCGCGGGCCTCGCGAGGGCGACGCCAGCCGGCGCGCACGAGTCATTAGCATTCGTTCCTGATACACGCACTCACCCGGCCGGCGGCGGCGGCGGTGCGATGTACAGCTGCGCCGGTACCCACGCCCAGTAATAGGGTACCGTCATGCCGTCACCCCGGAGCTCGTATCGACCATTGGGGTACGGGACGACCGTTACCGTGGGGGCCGCGAGCATCACCACCCGTCCACCCGTCCACCACCAGACGTGGTACGGCGACCAGACGCCGGGTCGGTGCTCGAATCGCCACCCTCGACCCCGGTCGAAGTGCCAGTCGTCGCGGCGCGTTAACTCTCGGCGCCCGAAGTCGTGACGCTCGAACTCATGGCCTCGCTCGTCTCGACGGACCGGCGCGTGTCTCTCATCTCGCCACTGAGCCTGGGCACCGGTGGCGAAGGTCAATCCCGTCAGCACGCACAGCGCAGACAACCGAGGGAGCCTACCTCTCCAGTAGCTCATTCTCATGCCTCCTGCCCGTTAGACGCGTGAGCGACCGGCGACATTTCGCCCGCAGCGCAGAGCCATCCACCGGGGGGGAATGAGGGTAAGACTTACTGCGTAAGATTTGCAAAGTAAGATCTGCAAAGTAAGATCCGCTATCGAGGATAGTGGGGAACCATTGACCCAGAAGAGCTCAAGGGGTCAAACAGAGCCGCCCGGAGGGGAGGCGCGCGCAGCACGAAGACCGGAACGTGAGCCGCCCGCACCACCGACTCGGCGACCGAGCCGAAGAGCAAACGACGGAAACCGGTTCGGCCGTGCGTCGACATCGCGATCACGTCGGCCTGGAGCTCCCGCGCGGCGGCGATGATCTCCCGGGGAGCCTCGCCCGTCCGCACCGTCGTGAGCACTCGAAGCCCGGCGAGGGCGGGCGTCGCGGCGACGGCGCGCAAGTACTCGTCGGCCTTCTGCTTCTTAGGCTTCAGCATATGCGCCGTGTTTTCGAGCGCGTCGGGCGTGTCCTCGCTCGGCACTGGCCGGGCCGGCGGTACGACGACGCGAACGAGTACTACCTCCATGCCGAGCGGGCGCGCCATTCGTAGGAATGCGGGCAGGATCGCTTCGGCCGCGATCGAGCCGTCGAGAGTGATGAGCGCGCGTCTGAATCCGAATTCGCTCGCTGCCCGCGGATCCATCGCTGCGCCTCGCCCGACGGGCGTTGACACGGGATCGTCGTCGCTTGCGACCGCGCTGACGACGAGATCCCGATCGGTGATCACGCCCAAAACCTCCCCCGCTTCAACGACCGGCAGGATGCCCACGTTCGCCTCGCACATCCGCCTGGCGGCCTCGGCGAGCGACGCCGACGGCTCGATGGCGACGACATTGCGAACCATCACATCTCGGACCTTCATGGCTACCTCCTTTCCAAGTACGGGGCGCGTCGCCCTCTCACCTCTGCGTGCAGGTTCCATGCCGGGCGAATTGACACGCTGACGGCGGAAAGCGAATCTCTGCGCGCGACACGGATCGTGGAGCGTCGGCGATTCCGAAGACGGCTAGCTGCGGGTGACGCCGATGAGGTTTCCGATCAGGCGGAGATCGTCGAGGGCCAGTCGAGGCAGGAGAAAGCGCTGTCGGACGTGGCAGCGGCCTGCCTCCCCGAACGCCTCGCGGGTCGCGGCATCCCCGAGAAGCGCCGCAATCTTCTGGGCGCAGCCCTCCACGGTGTCGACGAGAAACTGTTGGTAGGCGGAAGGGATCTGCATGCGGATCCCGGCCGTGTCTCCGGCGACGACGGATTTGCCTTTCCACAGCGCTTCGGAGACGACCAGCCCGAATCCCTCCTTGAGCGATTTTTGGACGACCACATCGCAGCCGCGCTGAAAGACGTTGACCTCCATGTTGCCGATCCCGGTCATGTTGGTGAAGACCAGGATGTTGGAATCGGTCGCCGCGATCTCGTTGACCTGCTCGAGCATGCTCCAGCCCTGAGGATCATCCCCGGCCAGGGCTCCGATGAGCACGAGCTGAAGGTCAGGGATGTCCTGACGCACGAGGCGATAGGCGTGGATCACGCCCAACGGATCCTTCCATGGGTCGAAGCGCGACACCTGAAGAATGACGGGATGCCCTGGATCCACTCCCAGATCGGTCATGACCCGGCGACACAGCTCGGAGGGGATGGGCATATTCTTGGTGCTCAACGGGTCGATGGCGGGCGCGATGAACGCCAAACGCGGCACGGTCAGCTCCGGCGGGACAAATTCCCTGGCGGTGAACACCACCGCGTCGTGCTCCTGGACGAACGGACGGAGAAACCGCCAGACCTCGGCGTTCGGGCTCGAGGTGTCGATATGTGAGCGCCAGATCCAGCGCTCGCCCGAGCGGCGCCGGAAATGGCAGAGCGCCGCCGGTTGCGGGTCATGGACGATGTAGACGTCGTAGTCGTCGGTGAAGACGTCGGCGGCCTCCTGATTATGCCGGAGATAGAGCTCCCGGATTGCGGGCGTGAGATCGTACGGGCTCCCCTGCAGCGCGTTGTGGAAGCCCTTGGTGACGTCGAAAAATTCCTTTGCGCCGCGAATGATCCGCCAGTGCACATGCAGGCCGAGGTCCTCGAGCAGAGGCACCTCGCGCCAGAGAAGCTCGGCGACGCCGCCACCGGCTGCCGTGGAGTTGATATGGCAAATGCGGACGTTTCGAAGCGCGCCGGCTAGATCCCGCAGCTCGTCGAGGAGCGTGGGGTCGACGTACTCGCGATACCGCTGGAGGCTGGTCGACTGGGTCCCGTGGTGCCGCCCGATCACGACGCGCTTCATCTTGATGTCAGAGTACCCGAGACCGGCGCCGGCGGCGAGTACCAACACCCACATTCTCGCGCCTTTCCATCGGATCAGGGCTCTTGACTAATTTAGCAAAATAGCTAATCATCGACTCATGAGAGGCGGCTCCGTTTTCAAGGCGCTCGCGGACCCCACCCGGCGGCAGATCCTGCAAGAGCTCAAGTCGCGCGAGCTGGCGGCCGGCGAGATCGCCGGGCGATTCCCGATCTCCGGGCCATCGATCTCGCGTCACCTGGCGATCCTGGAAGGCGCCGGGCTCGTCTCGCAGCGCCGGGACGCCAACCGTATCTTCTACAGGCTCGAGCCCGAGAGCCTTGCGAGCGCGCTCGGCGACTTCCTCAGCGCGATCTGCCCGACGCAGATCGCCCGGCGGCGACGGGCAGCGCGGGGAGGCAAGCGATGAGGATCGCGATCACCGGCGGCACCGGTTTCGTGGGTGGTCACCTGGCGACGGCGCTCGTCGACGAGGGACACGAGGTCGTGGTGGTTGCGCGTGGCGTGGACCGCCGCCACGCGAGTGCGAGCGGTCCGGATGGCATCACGTTCGTCCGCACCGACGTTACGAATCTCGGCGCGCTGGCGACGGCCTTCCGCGGCTGCCAGGCAGTCGCGCACTGCGCGGGAATCAACCGCCAGCGTGGGCGACAGAGCTACACGAACGTGCACGTCCGCGGAACCGAAGTGGTCGCGCGGGCGGCCGCCGGCGCCGGCGTCGACAAGCTGGTCCTGCTCAGCTTTCTTCGTGCCCGCCCTGGGTGTGGGTCCGCATATCACGAATCGAAGTGGGAGGCCGAGGAGCGTGTACGGAATTCCGGCCTCGACTACACGATCGTGAAGGCGGGCGTCGTCTATGGACAGGGTGACCATCTGCTGGACCACCTCAGCCACGCGCTCCTCACGGCGCCACTCTTCGCCACCGTCGGCGTTCATGAGCGCCCTCTTCGACCGCTCGCCGTGGAGGATCTCGTGGTCGTGCTGCGCGCGGCGCTGGTCGATCGAGCACTGAGTCGGGCGACGGTTGCCGTCGTCGGGCCCGAGTCCCTCAGGCTGAGTGTCGTCGTGCGCCGGGTGGCCCAGGTCGTCGGCGTGAGGCCACTGGTCGTGCCACTGCCGGTGGCCATCCACTATGGCCTGGCGTGGTTCTTCGAGCGGCTGATGAAGGTGCCGCTCGTGTCCATCGCGCAGACGCGCATCCTCGCCGAGGGCGTCGAGGAGCCCGCTGGACCAACGTCGCCCTTGCCTCCGGAGCTGACGCCGCGACGCCGCTTCACGTCAGATCAGATCCGACGCGGCTTGCCGGCCCCGGCCCCGTTCGGGTGGCGCGACCTCCGGTGCGCGACGTGAGCGAGCGGTCGGCGACAGCCGTGAGCTCGCCGGTGATCTTCTACGATGGGATTTGCGGGCTCTGCGACCGGTTGACGCGATTCGTGCTCGCGCACGACAAGCGCGAGCGCTTTCGGTTCTCGGCGCTCCAAAGCCCGTTCGCTGAAGCGAGCCTCGCCCACCATGGCAAGGACTCTCGCCGGCTGTCCACGCTCTATGTGCTCGTCCTCGACCCCGAGCGGGGCGAGCAGTTGCTGGAGCGATCATGCGCGGTGATCTACATCTTGCGGGAGCTTGGCCCGCCGTGGAGCGTGCTCGCGACCGCCCTGTCGGTCGTGCCGCCTGTCGCTCGCGAGGCCGGATATGCTGTCGTGGCCCGGAGCCGCTACCGAATCTTCGGCAGACGCGAAGCCTGCTCGCTCCCCGAGGAACGCTGGCGCGCGCGCTTCATTGACCACTGAATCTCCGGCGAGAGCCCGGCTCCGGACAGCGCGGCTCCGACAAGAGGGAACCCGGCCCGCTCGATGTCAATCGCGGAAGAGCCAACTGAGATCACGCAGGTAGTGTCGCGGCTCAGCCTCATGCGCCGCGCCCGGCGGCGTGCGAGGTAGCCTGCGATTGGCGAGGGCGCCAACGACGCTCGGGTCGCCGCGATGCGTGGGCCTCCTCGATCGAAGCCCCGGTCCGCTACAATACCGCGGTGCCAACGCCCTTCGATGATGCTGCCATCGCCTGCGTCGCCCCCGACGCGCGGCAACCCCCCGGCGCCTCGCGCTTCCTGACCGACGTCGGGTCACTGCTCGATGTGGTGTTCGCATCGTGAGGCGGCGCACGCTCATCCTCTTCGCGCTGCCCGGCGTGATCGGCTCCGCTCTGCTCCTCGTGCTGGCCGTCGTCGCTCCGAGGTTCGCCGGCTGGATGGTGACGGAAGACGGTCCGATCGAGTGGATGGAAGTGGCGTTGGCCCTGATGGCGCTTGGATTCGTCGGCCGCTCGGCGGCGCGACGATTCTCGCCGGCGGATGTGCTCTTCGGTGCGACGCTGGCCGAGATGGTCGTCGCCGAGATCGATCTCGATCAGCGCCTCTTCGGCATGGCCGTCATCGACTGGAAGTTCTTCCGGCGCCCGGCTGTGTCGCTGCCGGTCCGGGCCCTGGTCGCGGCGGCGATCGTCTGCGCCGTCGGCGTCCTCGTCGTCTACTGCCTGCTCCGATGGCGCGCGCTCTGGTGCGAGGTGTGGGCCGGCTTCAGCGACGGCTGGGCGTGGCTGCTCCTCGTCGGAGCCGTGCTGTACGGCATTCCCCAACCCTGCGAGCGGTGCATGAACTACCTGCTGCCGCTGCCGACGTACTTCCTCGAGGAGAGTTTGGAATTGCTCGGCCTGGTGTACGCCGTCCTGGCGATGGCGATGCGCAGTCGCCGGTGAAGGAACGTGTGAAGATCGCCGCGGCGCGCGGCACCCTCAGAGCAGGCCGAGCTTCAGCTTGGCTGCATCGGACATCTTACAGCGGTCCCAGGGCGGGTCGAAGACGATCTCCACGCGAGCGCCCGTGACTCCGGGGACCGAGCGCACCGCGCGCTCGACCTCGGCCGGCAGCTCCTGTGCCGCGGGACAGTTGGGCGCGGTCAGCGTCATGCGAATGTCGACGGCTCCATCGGGCGCGACCGTAAGGTCGTAAATCAGCCCGAGCTCATAGATGTTGACCGGGATCTCAGGGTCGTAGCATCTCTGCAACGCCTCGATCACCTCACGCTCGACGACCGCCTGATCTACCATGGCTGCTGTTTCCTCTCTATGGAGGCGCACCACCTACTCGGTCGAAACCGGCTCAGCAGCCCGGCTGAGCGCAGCCTGGAGCGTATGCCACGCCAGCGTGGCGCACTTGATCCGGCTCGGAAACTCGCGGACGCCGGCGAAGACGGCCAGCTTGCCGAGACCGTCACCGGCGACCTCGCCCGTTGGCTCGGCGGTGAGCATGGCGTGGACCCGGCGGAACAGCGCCACCGCCTCCGCCTCGGGCTTGCCGCTCACGCTGCCGGTCATCATCGAGGCCGATGCCATGGAAATCGCGCAACCCTTGCCCTGGAAGGCAGCGTCCTTGACCACGCCGTCCTCCACGTTCAGGTAAAGCGTGATTTGGTCGCCGCACAGAGGGTTGTAGCCCTCGGCTCTCCGGTTGGCGCCCTCGAGCGTGCGGAAGTTCCGCGGCTTCCGGTTGTGGTCGAGGATCACCTGCTGGTACAGCTCGCGCAACTCGGACATCAACGGAATATCTCCAGAGCCTTCTGCACCGCGCTGGCCAGTGTCTCCAGCTCGGCCGGCGTGTTGTAGAAGGCCAGCGAGGCGCGCACGGTCGCGGGCACGCCGAACCGCTGCATGACCGGCATCGCGCAGTGGTGACCGGCTCGCACGGCCACGCCCTGGTGATCAAGGATCGTGCCGAGGTCGTGAGCGTGGATGTCATCGAGCACGAACGAGAGAACGGCAGACTTCCGGCGGGCGGTGCCGATGAGCCGCAGCCCGGGCACAGTCGCCAGCAGCTCGGTCCCGTAGGCCAGGAGCCCGTGCTCCCACGCGCCGATGCGATCGAGGCCGAGCCCCGCGATGTACTCGAGCGCCGTCGCCAGGCCGATCGCGCCCGCGATGTGCGGCGTGCCGGCCTCGAACTTGTACGGCAACTCGTTGTAGATGGTCTTCTCGAACGTCACCGCCTTGATCATGTCGCCACCGCCCTGGTAGGGCGGCATCCGTTCGAGCCACGTCTCTTTGCCGTAGAGAATGCCGATCCCCGTCGGTCCGAAGGTCTTGTGACCGGAGAAGACGTAAAAATCGCAGCCCAGATCCTGCACGTCTACCTGGTGGTGGGGCACCGCCTGGGCGCCGTCGACCAGCACCGGGATCTGGTGGCGATGCGCGAGGCGGATGATCTCCTTGATCGGAGTCACCGTTCCCAGCGCGTTCGAGACCTGGGTGATGGCCACCAGTCGGGTCCTGGGCCCGAGCAGGCGCGCGTACTCCTCCATGATCAAATCGCCGCGATCGTCGACGGGGACCACGCGGAGGGCCGCCCGCTTCTCCTCGCACAGCATCTGCCACGGCACGATGTTGGCGTGGTGCTCGATGGCCGTGATGACGATCTCATCGCTGGGACCGACGAACGAGCGCCCGAAGGTCGCCATCACCAGATTGATGCCCTCCGTGGCCTGGCGAACGAAGATGATCTCGCGGGCAGAGGCTGCATTGAGGTGGCGCTGAATACGGACCCGGGCCCCTTCGTAGGCCTCGGTCGCGCGTTCGCTCATGAGGTGCACCCCGCGATGGACATTCGCGTTGTCCCGGGAGTAGTAGCCGACGAGAGCGTCGATAACGGCCTGTGGCTTCTGGCTGGTCGCGGCGTTATCGAGGTAGACCAGCGGCTTGCCGTGCACCTGCTGGTCCAGGGCGGGGAAGTCCTTTCGCACGCGTTCGACGTCCCACCGCATGCCCGGGGCGTCGGAAGCCTTGAAGGCTCGAGCGGTGATCATGACATCTCCTTCGTGGCCCGCGCGGCTCTGAGCCGTGCTCTCAACGTACCGTCGAGGTACGCGCGGATCGGCTCTACCGCGATGCGATCGACGATCTCGCGCGCGAATCCGAGGGTGAGCAGCGTGCGCGCCGTCGCGTCGGCCAGGCCGCGACTCCTGAGGTAGAAGATCGCCTCGGGCGCCAGCTGGCCTTCCGCCGCCCCGTGTGTGCATTTGACGTCGTTGGCGAAGATCTCGAGCTGTGGCTTACTGTCCACCTCGACGCCATCCGACAGGAGCAGGTGCTTGTTGGTCTGGTTGGCGTCGGTCTTCTGGGCGTCCGGCCGAACGATGACCCGCCCGTTGAAGACGGCACGGGCCGAGCCGTCGAGGACGCCCTTGTAGAGCTGCCGGCTGGAGCAGCGCGGGACCGCGTGGTCGACGGTCACGTGGTGGTCGACGTGCTGGTGGCCGCCCACGACGTAGAGCCCGCTGAGGGCGCCCTGGCCGCTTTCGCCGCCGAACCGCAGCGTGAGTGTGGTCCGATTGAGTCGGCCTCCGAACGTCGCCGCGCAGGCGGAAAACGCGCTGTCGCCCTCGAGGGCCGCGTGGACCGTCGCCACGTGGAAGGCGCCCGCGCCCTGTTCCTGGAGCGTGTAGTGGTCGAGCGACGCCCCGGGGCCCGCCACGACCTCGGTCACCGCGTTGGTGAAGTACGCGTCGTCGGTGAGGCCGACGTAGTGCTCCACGACGGTGGCGCGGCTGTGTGGCCCGGCCACGACGAGGATTCGCGGCTGGGCGAGCACGCCCGGGGTGGTGGCCACGAAGAGGAGCTCGATCGGCGTCTCGGACGACGTCTTGGCCGGGAGATGCAGGAAGGCGCCGTCCCGGGCGAACGCCGTGCTGAGGTCAGCGAAGACGTTCGCGTCCCAGCCGGCGTGCCGGGCCAGGTGTCGCGCGACGACGTCGCCGTCGATCGTCATCGCCTCGGCGAGGCTCGACAACCGAACACCGACAGGCAGCGGCCCCGGCGATGAGTGACGGGCCGAGTACCGCCCATTCACGAAGACCAGGCGAGGCCAGCCGGTCGCGCCGACCGAAAGCCGTTCCAGCGTCGTGGGGAGTAGGCCGACCGCCGCGACGCCTTCAGCCGGGCGAAACGCAGACGCGACGAGCGGCGCCAGATTGGTGTAGCGCCAGTCCTCGTCGCGGGTCGTCGGGAAGCCGGCCGCGGCGAATCGGGCCAGGGCCGAACGCCGGAGCGGCGTCAGCCACGACGGGCTCCGGAGCGCGCCTTGCCGCTCGAGTGCCTCGAACTCAGCGAGGTAGCGATCCTTGGTAGTCGTCAGGGCGGCCATTCGGTCCTCGCTAGGCTCCGGTCGGCTGGGTGGCCGCGACCTCTTCGCGGATCCAGTCGTAGCCCTTGCGCTCGAGCTCCAGGGCCAGCTCCTTGCCCGCGCTCTTCACGATGCGGCCGTCGAACAGGACGTGGACGTGGTCGGGCTCGATGTACTGGAGGATCCGCTGGTAGTGGGTCACCAGGATGATCGCGTTGTCGGGCCGCCGGAGCCGGTTCACCCCTTGGGCGACGACCTTGAGGGCATCGATGTCGAGGCCCGAGTCGGTCTCGTCCAGGATCGCGAACTTCGGCTCGAGCACGGCCATCTGGAGAATCTCGTTACGCTTCTTTTCGCCACCCGAAAATCCTTCGTTGACCGGCCGGCTGAGGAAGCTCCGGTCCATCTCGACCAGCTTGAGCCTCTCGTCCACCAGCCCGAGGAACTCCATGGCGTCGAGCTCCGGGTGCCCCTGGCGCGCTCGAAGCTCGTTGACGGCTGCGTTGAGGAACGACGCGTTGCTCACGCCCGCGATCTCGACCGGATACTGGAAAGCCAGGAACACGCCGGCGCGAGCGCGCTCCTCGGCCGGCATGGCCAGCAGATCCTGGCCGAGATACCTCACCTGCCCGCCCGTGACCGTGTAGGCCGGATGCCCCGCCAGCACCTGGGCCAGCGTGCTCTTGCCGGAGCCATTGGGTCCCATCACAGCGTGGACCTCGCCGGCCCGCACCTCGAGGTTGACGCGTCTCAGGATCGTCTTGCCCTCGACGCCTGCGGACAGATCACGGATGCTCAGCATCAACCGATGCTCCCTTCCAGGCTCACGCCGAGCAGCTTGGTGGCCTCGACGGCGAACTCCATCGGCAGGTTCTTGAAGACCTCCTTGCAGAAGCCGTTGATGATCATCGACACGGCGTTGTCGCCGGAGAGCCCGCGCTGCTTGCAGTAGAAAAGCTGCTCGTCGCTGATCTTGGAGGTCGACGCCTCGTGCTCGGCGACGGACGAGGCGTTGCCGACCTCGATGTACGGGAAGGTGTGGGCCCCGCACCGGTCGCCCAGCAGCAGCGAGTCACACTGCGTGTAGTTCCGCGCGTGGTGGGCGCGCGGCAGGATCTTCACGAGCCCACGGTACGTGTTGTTGCCGCGGCCGGCCGAGATGCCCTTGGAGATGATCGTGCTCCGCGTGTTCGTTCCGATGTGGATCATCTTGGTTCCGGTATCGGCCTGCTGGCGGTTGGCGGTCAGCGCCACCGAGTAGAACTCGCCGACCGAGTCGTCGCCCTGGAGAATGACGCTCGGGTACTTCCAGGTGATGGCCGAGCCGGTCTCCACCTGGGTCCACGAGATCCTGGCGCCCCGCCCCGCACACTTGCCGCGCTTGGTGACGAAGTTGAAGATCCCGCCTCGGCCCTCGGCGTCGCCGGCGTACCAGTTCTGCACGGTCGAGTACTTGATCTGAGCTCCCTCCTGCGCGATTAGCTCGACCACCGCCGCGTGGAGCTGGTTCTCGTCGCGCCGGGGGGCGGTGCACCCCTCGAGGTAGCTGACGTAGCTACCCTCCTCCGCGACGATCAGGGTGCGCTCGAACTGCCCCGACCCCGCCGTGTTGATGCGAAAGTAAGTCGACAGCTCCATCGGGCACCGGACGCCTTTGGGGATGTAGCAGAACGAGCCGTCGCTGAAGACGGCCGAGTTCAGCGTCGCGTAGAAGTTGTCGGTGTAGGGGACCACCGAGCCCAGGTACTTCTGCACGAGGTCCGGGTGACTCCGGACAGCCTCCGAGAAAGAGCAAAAGATGATGCCCAGCTCCGCCAGCTTTTCCTTGAACGTCGTGGCGACCGAGACGCTGTCGAAGACAGCGTCGACCGCCACTCCGGCCAGGCGCTTCTGCTCGGCGAGCGGTATTCCTAGCTTCTCGAAGGTCTCCAGCAGCCTGGGATCGACCTGGTCGAGGCTGGCTGGTCCTTCACTCGCCCGCTTCGGGGCCGAGTAGTAGACGATCTGCTGGTAGTCGATGGGCGGATGCTTGACGTTCGCCCACTTGGGCGCCCCAGCAGTCCGCTCCATGTTGACCCAGTGGCGGTAGGCGCGCAGGCGCCACTCCAGCATGAATTCGGGCTCCTGCTTCTTGGCCGAGATCAGCCGGATGACGTCCTCGTCCAGCCCGGGTTGAAGGGTGTCGGCTTCGATGTCGCTGACGAAGCCCCACTTGTACTCCCGGTTGGCCAGGCTCTCGAGCGTCTTGGCCGTGGTGCTCATGGTCGTCGGCATTTCCTCCTGGTTCACTCTCGTCAACTCTCAGGCTATACCCGGTCGCATATCCGATCAAATCGGTCGCCATTATTTCACGAGCTGCTCTAGTGTTTTAGGGTAGAGAACTATTTTCTGTGGAAAGTTAGCCACTTACGGTTCAATGCGGCAGCGGCGCCTTGGAGACCGTGATTCCCATCGACGAGAGGGCCCCTCCTTGGGTAGTTGTCCCGCTCGTCTCTGGAGGGCTCTGGGAAGGGCGCGCGCTTATATCGCCTACGCTCTACGCTCGGCCTACGCTCATGTTTGTCGACGCCAATCGCCGCGCGATGACTTCGGGCACGACGGCGAGGTGCGCCCCCGCCGTGGGGTAGTGCACACCCTCACCATTCGCGCCGCGCCCCAGCCCGGGGCGCCTTCAGCTGATCAGGCCGTAGAACCTCCCGGCGTTCTCGCACGTCATCTTCCGGGTGACGTCGGCCGGCAAGTCCGCGAACTGCTCGGCGATATATTTCCCCGACTCCGGCCACACCCCATCGGGGTGCGGATAGTCGGAACCCCACATCAGCGTCTCGACGCCCATCTCGTCGATCAGCTTGGTACCCACGCGGTCGTACTGGAAGGTCGCCTTGCACTGCCGGCGCCAGTACTCGCTCGGCTTCAACTTGAGCGGGAGATCCTTGTACTGGTCCTCGTACTCGAAATCCATGCGGTCGAGCACGTACGGGATCCAGCCGATGCCGCTCTCGCCGAAGGCGATGCGGATGTTCGGGTAGCGCTCGAATACCGCCCGCCCCATCATGGCGGTCAAGATGTTCCCCAGCGTCATCTGGAAGAGGCACAGGCCGCTGTAGGACAACGCCCGCAGCGTGAGCCCGGAGTATTGCTCGCGCAGCTTCGGCGACACCGACGGGAAGGTGTGGAAGTGCAGGGGTATCCCCACGTCGTCGATCGCCTGCCACAGCGGCTCCCAGATCGGATGCCACATGGGGTCCATGTCCCACGAGCACGACAGCTCGATGCCCTTGAAGCCCAGCTTGGCGACCCGATGCACCTCGGCGACCGCGGCCTCGATGTCGCCATAGGGGAGGCAGGCCAGGCCGATGTGCCGGTCGGGATAGTGGCTACAGAACTCGTTCATCCACGTATTGTAGATGCGCAGCATCTCGTTGGACGCCTCGCGGTCGTTCAACTTCGCCGCCGCCGCGAGGATCCCGTAGATGACCTCTGCATCGACGCCGTCACGGTCCATTTCCTTGATGCGCAAGTGCGGGTCGCCCGGCCGGCGGATGCCCTTCTTGCCGTCCTCGTACAGGCCGGTCGCCGCCATCTTGTCGACGCGCAGCTGCTTGCCCGGCACGTGCTGCGTGCCCGACGCACCGACGCCGCCCGCCAGACCGAAGGTCGCGCCGTTGTTGGCGACCCATCGACGCCCGTCCGGCCCGTCGGCGACGTAGGGCATGCGATCCTTCAGCTCGCGGGGCGCCTCGGACACGAACAGCTCCGGCGGCAGCCAGATCAGATCGAGATGACAGTCCGCCGAGATTCGGTTGTAGCGCATGGCTCGCCTCCCTTTGGCTTGCACTGCTCCGTGCTGCCCGCCATCCTGCGCCGACGGTAGCGCCCTTGGCCGCCGCAGGTCAAGGCGCGCGTGTCCCGGCTACCGCCCGGCGACGAGCGGGAGCCCCTCCTGGCGCCGCACCTCGTTGATGACCTCGAGAACTCGGGTGTGCAGGCCGGGATACTCGATCCCGAACTCCTTGGCCAGGCGGCTCCAGTCCACCAGGTAATTTCCGGATTCCTCGCGGCCGCCTTCACTGGCGAACGTGATTTGGGCGTCCGGGAGGAACCCGCGCACGATGTCCGCGAGCTCACCGAGGCTCACCGGGATCCCGCCCGAGTTGTAGAGATGATGGCGGGGGGCGTCGGCCAGCAGCACACGAGTGAAGACCTCCGCGATGTCTTCCACGTGAATCATGAGACGCATGAGCCCCTTGCTCGGCAGGTGCACCGGCCGGCCGCGCGCGGCGTCGACCATGATCTGCACGTGGTCGACCGAGCCACGGACCTTGTCCGGGCCGGTGACGTTGGCGGGCCGCACGCCCGTGATCGACATGCCGTAGTTCTTGATGTACTTGCGGGCCTGGAACTCGTTGAAGATCTTGTGCATCGCGTACTGGCTCGTGCCAAACGTCGGATCGTCCTCGTTCACCAGCCGGTCACCGAAGTGGTTCTGCTGGCCACTCACCGCGATCGAGCTCGCGTACACCACGCGCTTCACGCCGCCCAGGCGCGCGGCCTCGAAGCAGTTGTCCATGCCGAGGATATCCAGGCGCATGACCTGGTGCGGGTTGCCCTCGCCGGCGCCGAGTCCGTAGGCGAGGTTGATGAGGCGCTCGGGCTTCACGTCGAGCACGGTCCGCATCACGTCCTCGAACTGCGTGACGTCCCCGCGGACGACGGGCGCGCCGATCGGCTCGCCGGCGAACGTCGCCGCTCCGGGGTTCAGGTCCATCCCCACGACCGATTCGCCGCGCGCGACCAGCCGCTTGATGAGCCGCGGGCCGATGAAGCCGGTGGCCCCGATCACCAGCACCGACATACCGTGTCTCCTAATCCTGCCGCGTGGACTGCCAGGCGATCATCCGCCAGTGGTCACCGGCCTTCGCGTAGACCGCCAGGTAGCGGACGGTGAAGCGATTCTCCTTACCGTCCCGCTCCACGTGCATGTCCGACACGCCGTTGACGACGCCGACATTTCCATGGACGCGCGCCCGCCGCTCGCGCGGCGCGATGCCGCGGTAGTGCGGCTTGCCGGCCCGGAGGTTCGCGATGTGCTCGGTCTTCGACTCCTGGCGCGCGGTGGAGTGGACGTAGACCAGGTCGTCCGCCAGCGCCGCGTCGAGCGCGGCCCAGTCGCCCGTTCGCATCGCCTCGAATCGACGGTCGTCGGCGCGGAGAACGTCCGCCTCGACCCCGGTCTGCTGAGTCGCCATTGTCGCCATGCCAGCCTCCTCTACACCCCCGCGGGGATGGGTGTCGTCCGGGCTCCCGCGCGGCACGCCGGAATCACGTGCTTGCCGAACATCTCGATGGATTGCAGCGCCCGCTCGTGCGGGATGGTCTCCGTCTGCGTGATCAGAATGACTTGATCGACCCCGGCCTCCTCGTACAGTCGAACACCCTTGATGCAGCTGTCCGGGTCGCCGGCGATGATGATGCCGCGGTCGCACAAGGTGTCGGGATCCATCTGGCCGAAGGCCGCCCGCGCCGCGCCCGGGCCACTGTCGAGTGAGATGCCGACCTGGGCGGCCTGTTCCTTGTGCGCCTCGTCGGACTGCCGCAGCCATCGACCGAAGTCGGCCTTCAAGTGGTCGGGCACGCCACCCCAGGACTCCAGCAGCTGCTCGTACGCATTGACGCGGTCGCGGATATACGGCTTGTCCGGGCCGAAGAATGTCTTGAGCGACAGGGCCGCGAGCGCCCGCGCCTCCTGGTTGTTCTCCCCGCAGAAGGCGTGGACGTTGTTGCCCCAGTATTCATTGACGAAAGCACCCACGGGCGTCGCCCCTTTGACCCTCGCCCGATAGCGCTTGACGTGCTCGGCCAGGATCGTCGTGGCAAACGTGGCGGATGACAGCACGCCGATCCCTTTCTCGGCCGCCACGTCATAGCTGTCGGTCTGCGTGCACGCCAGGTACAGGCGCGGATGCGGCTTCTGGTAGGGCTTCGGCAGCACGCGGCGCGCCGGCACATTCCAGAAGCTCCCCTCCCACGAAAACTCGTCGGACTGCCAGATGCGCGGAAGCATGGTGATGGACTCTTCCCACATCGCGCGCGTGTTGCGGGGGTCGATCCCCTGGCC
>QHSV01000218.1 GCA_003221655.1 Candidatus Rokuibacteriota bacterium | reverse complement strand
ATCGACACGACCGCGCGCGACGAGAAGCAGACGAAGCGGCGCCAGATCATCGCCGAAGTGGACTGGGGAAGCGCGTTCGCGACGATCTATCCCAAGGCGATCTACCTGGTGGAAAGCGAGCCGTACGAGGTGCAGGAGCTCCACTTCCGCGAGGACGAGGAGAAGGTCGCCTACGTCAAGCGCGTCGCCGTCGACTACTTCACCGATGCGGTCAGCGCCAAGGGCGTCTGGATCCTCCGGCGCCTCACCGAAGTCTCGCACCCCGCGTACCTCGCCGAGCAGGGCGAGGTGCTCGTGGCCGAGAAGGTCGTCGGGTTCAAGAAGATCAAGATGGGGACGCTCGAGAACGTCGGCTCGGGCGAAGTCGAGCTGCCTCAGCAGGAGATGCAGACGACGGCCGCGTGGCTCACCGTGGGACCCGAGGTCCTGGCGCGGGTCAACCCCTCGCGCGCGGAAGTGATCGACGGCCTGCGCGCGGTGACGTACCTGCTCCACCATCTGGCGCCGATCTTCCTGCTCTGCGACATCCGCGACCTCGGCTCCTGGCTGGGCGACACGACGCCGGCGACGAGCGGCGTTGTGGCGACGCGCGAGTCGGCCAAGCGACGCCTGATGAACGCCGACCAGTTCAACCCGACCATCTATCTTTACGACTCCCACGCGGGCGGCATCGGCCTGGCCGAGCACGTGTTCGAGATCCTGCCCGATCTCCTCCGCCGCGGGCTCGCGACGCTCGAGGCGTGCGCCTGCCGGGCCGGCTGTCCTTCGTGCGTCGGGCCGGTGAACGAGGTCGGGCGCAGGGCCAAGGCCACCGCGCAGGCGCTCCTGCGCGCGCTGACCGACTGAGATCGCGTGGTCTCCGGGTCGCTCGACGACCTCCGCCGCGTCATCCGGCGCATCGAGACGCGGCGCCCCAAGCGTCCCGCAGCCCCGCCCATCGAGGAGGTGCTCGGCGGCGAGCTCGTCGACACCGGCGCGGGTCAGCTTCTGGTGGTGCGCCGTGAGTTCCCGCTCTCGTACCGGCACGGCCGCCAGCCGCTGGGCGCGGTGCTCGAGACGCCCCTCGACCTCCTGAGCGCGGTGGCGCGCGCGGACACCCCCGTCGGGGACCCGCGCGGCCTGCTCTTCCTCGACGCCGAAACGACCGGCCTCGCCGGCGGCACCGGCACCTACGCGTTCCTGATCGGCGCCGCTTGGCTCGAAGACAACCGCCTGATCCTGGCGCAGCACTTCATGCGGGATTTCGACGAAGAGCCGGCGCTTCTGGCGGCGTTGCGGGCACTCCTCGAGCGGGCAAACGCCGTGGTGACCTTCAACGGGGCGAGCTTCGACCTGCCGCTGCTCGAGACGCGCTTCATTATGGCGCGTCAGAGCTGGCCGGCCGCGCTGTCCCATCTCGATCTCCTGCGCCCGTCGCGGCGAGTGTGGACGTCGTGCTTCGCCGATTGCCGACTCGCGACGCTCGAGCGCGAGGTGATCGGTGTCGTGCGAGACGACGACATTCCCGGCGCCCTGATCCCGGCGCTCTACTTCGACTTTCTGCGCTCGCGTCGGGCGGCGCCGCTCGCCCGCGTGTTGGCGCACAACCGAGACGACGTCCTCACGCTGGTGGGGCTGCTCGGCTGGTTCGGCGGGGCGCTCTCCGCCCGAGCGGAGATGACCGCGGCGGAGCTGGGCGGGCTCGGGCGGCTCTGGGAACCGGTGGATGTCGACCGCGCGCTCGCGTGCTATCGAGCGGCGCTCGCGGCCGGGCTCGCGGGTGCGCCGGCACAGGCGGTACGACTGCGCCTGGCGTGGTGGGAGAAGCGCCTCGCCCGCTGGGACGCCGCGCGCGCGCTCTGGGAGGCGGCTCTGCGCCACGTCACGTTCGACCCGCGCCCGTGGGAGGAGCTGGCGAAGTTCCACGAGCACCGCCGCCGCGACTTCGTGACGGCGCGCGCGATCGTCGAGGACGCGCTCGGGCTCGCCGAGGCCGCACGGGCGCCCCTCCGGACGGTCGACGCCTTCGCGCACCGGCTCGGGCGGCTGCAGCGCCGCCTGGCCGTAGCCGGGGCAGGGCCGGCGGAGGACCGAGGATGAGCCACACCCGCCCGACGTGAGCCGAGCCGGGCCGGCGCGAACCCGCGCCGTCACCCTCGCCGAGCGTACCGATCTCGCGGGCGAGGTGCGGCGACTTATCGCCTCGCTGTGGCCGTCGGAGATGGAGTTCATCCATCACGATCCGGTGTGTGGGCGTCACTGGCCCGCACTGTACCGGGAGTTTGCCGATTTCCAGCCGGAACTATGCGACACGCGCGGCGCCGTGGTCGCCGCCGGCGTCACGATTCCCCTTGCGTGGAGCGGCCGGCTGCGCGACCTGCCGTCGGGCGTGGACGGCGCCCTCGAGCGGGGCATGCGGGGTCGGGCGCGAGGCCGGCCGCCGACCGTGCTGTCAGCGCTCCTGGCCCCGGTGGCGCCCGACCGGCAGGGTCGAGGCCTCAGTGCACAGCTCATCCGGGCGATGAGGGTCCTTGCCGCCCGACACGGCCTCGGCGCGCTGATCGCGCCCGTGCGCCCGACGCTCAAGCACCGGTACCCAACGACGCCGATGCGCCGTTACCTCCGGTGGGCGCGGGCCGACGGCGCTCCGTTCGACCCGTGGCTCGGCGTCGACTGGCGCCTGGGCGCGAAGTTCCTGCGCGTGGCGCCGCGGTCGATGATAGTCACGGGCACCGTGGCGGAGTGGGAGGCGTGGACGACGATGACATTCCCGGAGAGCGGCTGGTACATCGTCCCCGGCGCGCTCGCTCCCGTGAGGATCGATCGCCGGCGGAACCTGGGGCGGCCGCCGACGAGGGCTGCGATGAATGGACTTGGCTCGGGCTCCACGTGAATCCCCCGGTCCGCGTCAGCGACCGTCTGCCCGGCGATCGCGATGCGGCCCCGGTCCGGTGTCTCGAATCCGGCGATCAAGCCGGAGCGTGGTGGTCTTCCCGCATCCCGAGGGCCCCAACAGCGCAAGGATGCGACCGCTCTCCACCGTGAAGGACAGCCCGTCGGTTTCCGGCGAACGGTCGGCCCTGAAACGCTTCGTGACGTGCTCGAGGTGGACAAGCGCCATCGATCGGGCCTCTCAGCCGTTGGTCACCGCACCGGGGTCAGCGGAGGCTTCCCGTCGAGAACGGCCAGGCAATTGCGGACGGCGAGCGTTGCCATGGCAACCCGCGTGTCGGACGAAGCGCTCGCGATGTGCGGCGCCAGCACGACATTTGTCAGGGGGATGAGGCCGGGATGGATTTTCGGTTCCTCCTCGAACACGTCGAGCCCCGCACCGGCGATCCAGCCCTCCTGAAGGGCCCGAACGAGCGCGGCCTCGTCGACGACCGGTCCGCGGGAGGCGTTCACAAGGATCGCCGACTTCTTCATGAGACGCAGAGTGCGCTCGTTCATCAGGTGACGGGTCTCCGGCAGGAACGGCGTATGGAGGCTGACGAAGTCGGCTTCCCGCAGCACGGCCTCCAGTTCCTGGCGGGAGACGCTCAGTTCGCGCTCGACGGCAGCGTCCGCCCGCACGGAGTCCTGGTAGAGGACGCGCATGTTGAAGCCGAGCGCGCGTCGCGCGACGGCCCGACCGATCCGCCCGAATCCGACGAGACCGAGAGTCTTTCCGTAGACGTCCGCGCCCCAGAGCAGGTCCCACTGCCAGCGGTGCCACTGGCCCGAGCGTGCGAATCGGTCAGCCTCGACGACGCGCCGCGCGGTCGCCATCAGGAGCGCCCAGGCGAAGTCCGCCGTCGTCTCGGTGAGCACGTCCGGGGTGTTGGTGACGACGACTCCCCGGCGGTGGGCGGCGGCGACGTCGATGTTGTTATAGCCGACGGCCACATTGGCGACGACCTTCACGGTCGGCGCCGCCGCCAGGACCTCGTCGTCGATCGAGCTGACGATGTGACAGATGAGGCCATCCTTGCCCCTCAGGCGGGCGATCAGCTCGGGTTTTGAAAGGACGGCCAGGCTGTCGTTGTAGTCGAGGGAAACTTCGCCGGGGATCAGCATCAACGCCTCTCGGGGCAAAGCATTTGAAACTAAAAGACTTTTCCCCATGATTCTCCCTTCCGGATTTTCCGCTTGATCCTTCCCGGAGCCGCGGCTAATATTAGCACTCGCTTGGTTTGAGTGCTAACTGCTCTCTGGGGATTTGGGGATGGTCAAGCCCACCGCCAGGAAGACCGGCGCAACATCAACAAAGCACGAAGGAGGCAGAGACACCATGAAGATTCGTCCGCTGCATGACCGCATCCTCGTCGAGCGGCTCGAGGAGAAAGAGGTCAAGAAGGGTGGGATCATCATTCCCGATACCGCCAAGGAGAAGCCGCAAGAAGCCAAAGTGATCGCCGTCGGCAACGGCAAGGTCGGCGACGACGGCAAGAAGATCCCCCTCGACGTGAAGGCCGGCGACAAGATCCTGTTCGGGAAGTACTCGGGCTCCGAGGTCAAGATCGACGACAAGGAATATCTCATCCTGCGCGAGGAAGACGTCCTCGCCATTCTCGAGTAAGGAGGAACCTGATCCATGCCGAAGCAGCTCAAGTTCGACGAGGAGGCCCGGAGCGCGCTGCTCAAGGGTGTCAACATCATGGCCGAGGCCGTGAAGGCGACGCTGGGCCCGAAGGGCCGCAACGTCGTCATCGACAAGAAGTTCGGCAGCCCCACGATCACCAAGGACGGCGTCACCGTCGCCAAGGAGATCGAGCTGAAGGATCCCTATGAGGACATGGGCGCGCAGATGCTGAAGGAGGTCGCGTCCAAGACCTCGGACATCGCGGGCGACGGCACCACCACCGCGACCGTGCTGGCGCAGGCGATCTTCCGCGAGGGCCTCCGCAACGTCACCGCGGGCGCCAACCCGATGGGCCTCAAGCGCGGCATCGAGGCGGCCGTGGAGGCCGTGACCGACGAGCTGAAGAAGCTCTCCAAGTCCACCAAGGA
>QHSV01000217.1 GCA_003221655.1 Candidatus Rokuibacteriota bacterium | reverse complement strand
GAGGAAGGTCGCCCCGCTCGCACCGGGGAGGAGGGGCACCGTGACCGCCGTCACGAGCTCGCCCGGCTCGAGCGCGGTCTCGTAGTAGTCGCGGAAGAACTCCCCCAGCGTGAGCTCCCTGTGGCCCCGCGCTCCGCGGATCTCCACGCTGGCACCGAGCGCCAGGAGCGTCACCGGAGGATCTTGATTCGGGTCGGCGTGAGCGAGCGCTCCGCCGATGGTGGCCATGTGGCGGATCCGGACGCTCGCCACGCGGCGAAACGTCTCGGCGAGAACGGGAAGCCGCTCCCGCACGAGCGGCGAGACCTCCGCCTCTCGATGGGTGACGAGAGCGCCGAGCCGAAGGGCGCCGTTGGTCGCCTCGATCCGGTTCAGCCCCTGGACGTCGCGCAGGCTCACGAGGCAGCCCGGACGAACCAGATGCTGTCTCATCATGGTCACGAGCGCGGTGCCGCCGGCAACGACCCGCGCGTCCTCGCCATGCTCGCGGAGGACAGCGAGGGCTTCATCGAGCCCTCGCGGGGCGCGATACTCGAAGGCGTTCACGCTCGACTCCGCTCGGCCGCGGCCCGGATCGACTCGACGATCTTGTAATAGCCTGTGCACCGGCAGAGATTCCCGACCATCCATTCCCGGATCTGCGCGTCGCTCGGGTTCGGGATCGCATCGAGGAGCGCCTTGGCCGACACGACCTGGCCCGGCGTACAGATGCCGCACTGAAAGCCCCCCGCGTCCATGAACGCCTGCTGAACCGGGTGGAGCCGCTCGTCCTCGGCGAGCCCTTCGACCGTGGTGACGGCGTGGCCGTCCGCGAAAACCGCCAGCGCGATGCAGGAGCTGATCATCTTCCCGTCCAGCAGCACGGTGCACGCTCCGCAGACGCCGACGCCGCACCCTTCCTTGGAGCCGGTGAGCCCCAGATCGTACCGGAGGCAGTCGAGGAGCGTGCGGTAGGTGGGAATCTCCACCTCGTGCGACGTCCCGTTGACGATGAGGCGGATCACGCGAGTCACGACCGCCGCTCCGTGTCTTTGAGTCCGAAGTAAACCTTCTCGGCCGTGATGGGGAGGTCGAGAATGCGGACCCCGCACGCGTCGGCGACCGCGTTGGCGATCGCCGGCGCGACCGCACTGATGCTGCCCTCGCCGATGGCCTTGGCATTGAACGGCCCGGGTCCCACTGCGTCTTCCAGGAGCACGGTCGTGAGCGGGGGAATATCCTGAATCGTCGGGAGCTTGAAGTCACCCAGGCTGAGCGTGCTGATCTGTCCGTCTTCGGTCTTCATTTCCTCCATCAGCGCGAACCCGAGCCCCTGGATGAGCCCGCCCTCGATCTGTCCCTGGTGGCCGATGGGATTGATGATGGTGCCGACGTCGTGCGCCGTCGTGAAGTGGCGCACCGTCACCTGGCCCGTCGCCGGGTCGACCGCGACCTCGGCGACCTGGGCCGTGAAGGACGTGACCGCGCCGTGCGCCTTCGCATCGTAGAAGTGCGACGCCTCCAGCGTTCGCCCCTCGCGCGCGGCCGCCTGAGCGATCGCGGATAGGGAGCTCGCAGGCTCTCCGAGCTTCGCGGCTTCCGCCTGGATCTGCTCCTTGAGCTTTTCGGCCGCGTGATACGCGGCGCGGCCGCCCGTGTGCGTGACCCGGCTCCCGCCCACGCCGGAGTCGGTCGTGAAGTCGTCGGTGGTGGCGATTTCGATTTCGACCTCGTCGAGGGGCAGGCCGAGCACCTCGGCGACGACTTGACGGAGAACCAGGTGGGCGCCGGTCCCGGTGTCGGGCAGCGCGATCAACAAGGTCACCGTGCCGTCGCTCTCCAGGCGCACGCGGGCATTCGTGAATCCCACCCCGATGTGGCGGTGCGTCATGGCGGCGCCACGTCCGATCCACGGCCCGGGCTTGGGCTCGGACCAATGGCTCGCCTTGAGCGCGGCCTCGAGCGTCTCGCTGGCTCGTACGTGCTCGAGGTGGTGGCCGTTGGCGAGGAGATCGCCGTCGCGCAGAAGGTTCCGCCGGCGGAACTCGGCCGGATCCAGCGAGAGCTCTCGGGCGATCATGTCCATGTGCGATTCCCCGGCGAAGACCATCTGGGGCTCGCCGGGCGAGCGGGCGTGCCCGCACGGGATGTTGTTGCTATAGACGCAGAACGCTTCGATCAGGAGATGGGAAATCCGGTAGACCCCGGCGCCCATGCCGGTTCCTCCTAGATTCACGCTCGGCGCCGGCTTGAAGGCGGCGTAGGCGCCGCTGTTGAAGAGCGCCTTCACGCGCCGGGCGACGATCCGCCCATCCTTGCTCACGCCGGTGCGCATCGTGATGACGGCCGGATGGCGCGGATTGCCCGCCATCAGCTCCTCGGTGTACCGCATGACCATCTTGACCGGCCGGCCTGTCGCGCGCGCCAGGTGATAAGCGAGCGGGAGATCCATCACCGAGCCCTTGCCCCCGAAGTCGCCGCCGATGGGAGTCAGGTTGACTCGAATCTGCGCGGGCGGGAGCTGCAACGCCTGCGACAGGAGCTCCTTGAGACGGAAGGGCATCTTGTTCGACGCCCACACCTGGACCCGTCCATCCTCGTCGATCCCCACGACCCCCGCGTGCGGCTCGAGATAGCCCTGATGGTCGAGCTGCGTACGGAAGGTGTGCTCGAAGACCCGGTCGGACGCTCGGAACCCAGCCTCCACGTCTCCCAGCTTGAACCTCAGCACCGACTGGACGTTCGGGTGAGGTCGCTCGGACGGGGCTCCGTCGTACGCCCCGGGGTTCTCGTGCAGGATCGGCGCGCCGTCCTTGATGGCCTCGACCGGATCGAAGACAGCGGGGAGATCCTCGTACTCGACGTCGATCAGCGCCAGAGCTTCTTCCGCGATGTCGGGGTCGAGGGCGGCGACCACGGCGACTCTCTCGCCGATGAATCGGACGCGGTCACGCGCCAGGAGCGGCATGTCGAACATGCGCCGTCCGACCAGGATGTCCGGAAGATCCCGGGCCGTGAGCACGGCCAGGACGCCGGCGAGGGCCTTGGCCTTGGAGGTGTCGATCCGGAGGATCCGCGCGTGGGGCAACGGGCTCCGGAGGGCTTTCCCCCAGACCAGCCCGGGAAGCATCACGTCTCCCGAATAGCGAGCCTCGCCGCTGACCTTCTCGATGCCGTCGAGCCGTCCGATCGGTTTTCCTACGATGCGGTGAGCCATCATCACCTCCGGTCGTGCGACCCGCAGGACGTCGCGGGGCCGCTGTGCCAGCCGCAGGACCGACCGGGGGCTGGGGCCCCCAGGCCCGAGGCGAGCGGCACAAATGGCCCCGCCCTCCGAGGCGAGCCTACAAACGTGACGCGAGAGTAGTCGGAGGAACCGAAGAGGTCAAGGAAGCGCGTCGCCTCAAAATTATTCGGGGCGCGAAGCGCCTAAGAGCTCGACTTGCGCTCCAGCAGGTCTTTCAGCGTCTTCAGGTCGTTTTCGACCGCCGCCTTGTCCTTAGCGAACTGCCCGTCGGACATCCCCGGCTGACGGATCAGCGTAAACACGAACTCGCTGCCCTCTCCGTTGGGCACGACCCGCATGGGATTGTGGATGCTGACGCCTGACTCAAGCTTGACGTCATGATCCATGACGCCGAAAGAGTTTCGCTGCACGATTCTCACCCTGATCTTGCCGAACGGGGCGTCCGCGACCCACTCATCGCCGTCCCTCCTGACCTCGGAGCGCGCCAACCCTGCGGCCCAGCGTGGCAGGTTCCTCGGGTCGGAGGCGAACTCGTAGACCTCGGCCGGCCGGCGAGCGATGAAAACGCTGATATGCTGAACGTCGTGCATGGGACCACCTCTCTCGGGCGTGCAGGCTCCGACGCCAAGAGCGAGAACGTAAAGGCACGCCGTCATTCGCGACCGGCTCGTCAATGGCTCCTCCGCGGCGTCCAACGCTCGTGGTGAGCAGCCGCGGCGAGCGTATGCGAGAGCCAGCGGACTCTGCCGGCAATGGATTGCCACCGACTTGCCGGCCCGGACGTTTGCGGCGAGCCGTCGAATGAGCTTCCGAAAGTCAGCGGCGTCGTTCGGCGCGCCCAGGTCACGCATGGGCGCCGACACATATTCGATGCCCACAGTGGTACAGCATTCGGCTTCCGCCAGCAGCCCAAGCGCGACTTGCTCCTCGGTGATGAGCAAAGAAACCAGAAGATCAACGCCTTCCGCCCGTAGGTGGGCGACCTCGTCGCGAAGCCAGTCTCCACCTCGTGGACGTAACGCGATTCCAATAGACCCGCTCGCGAATGATGGTAACCAGAAGACATTTGGCAACGGCAGTCAGTCCCTTGCGGTTAAACACTCCCGCTCAGCGGCCGGGGCGAGCACCGCGAGCCCCGGACCGCTGGAGCGGGAAGTCAGCCCTCGACTCCGCGGCCAGCCGTAGCTGCGCAAGCCTACGAACCAAGGGATGCTGGCCGCGAACCGATAACTCAGCGACACGAGAGCGGCCGAGCTTCCGATGCGCGGCGGCAAGGGCGCGGAGAAGTGGCTCACCTGAAGCCAGCGCCGTCCCGACGCCCATGTCTTTGAAACGATCGCAGGCCTTCTTGAATTCCTTGCTTGAGAACTCGCCCGGTTCGACAAGACGACCCTGGGTTCGCGCTGACGGTGGGATGACGCAGGCTCATCGAGCATGTTGGTACCGCGACGGTGATACGCGTCATCGTCAGAAAGATTGGCGATTTCTTCGCCATCCCAAGTCAACCAACTCCGGCCCCAAGTGGAGTGTCCGTAGCCTGTGGCATGAATTCTGAGGCGTCCTGCTACAGAAGGCGCGAAGAGCGACTCAACGACCGACGCTCACCTCGAGCGGCCGCGGCGAGCGGATGCGAGCCCAGCCCCGTCCAATTGCAGTATGCTGACAAATTCAACCTTTGCGGCAGTCTCGATCTATAGGCTGGCGGACGATCCCGAAGCGCTTCTGGCCTGGTGGGTCAGTTTCGCGCCGAAGACGGGCCGCGGGCCGTGCAGACCCGGTGCTCATGGAATGCCCAGCAGCTTCATCGTCGCGTCGTAGTTCGACATCGTGCACCCGTTCTCCCGCGTGAGGCGCGCGTCAACTGGTGCCCCCAGGAAGCGGCCCCGCACGAAGGCGATCTCAGGCCCGCCGTAGACCTGAGTGCATACCATCGTACCCTGATCCTCCGGGCCCACCGGGAACGACGCGCCTCCGGACGGCTGAGTCGCCTTGACGACAAGATCGGATA
>QHSV01000110.1 GCA_003221655.1 Candidatus Rokuibacteriota bacterium | reverse complement strand
AGATCGATGTCGAAGCGTCTGGGCACCTTTTCGATCTCGGGGTTCGGGTGCTCGTCCGCGACGATGTAGATGCAGTGCGCAGGACAAACCGTCTCGCACATCATGCACGCCACGCAGCGCGGCGAGCCGTCCTCGCGCCGCACGAGACGATGGAGCGAGCGCAGGCGCGGCGAGTACGGCCGCCGCTCCTCCGGGTACTGGATCGTGACGGCGCCCCTCACTGCCGACCACCCGAGCGCGCGGGCGATGTGGCGCCCCATGTTGCGGAAGAAGTGCGCCGCGGTCAGGCCGAGCCCCGAGAGCACCTCGACCAGATAGAGCCGCTGGCGGAGGTTCATTGTAGCGGGGTCCTTGAGGCCGGCTTTGACCGAGGGTGGCCTGAGACAGAAGCGAGGGGCGCCGACTCGCCCGATCGCACGCGGCGCCCGCGAACCGCGAGGGGCTCCGACTCGCCCGGTCCCGCCGGGCAGGCTCGAGGTGTGCCCGGCGTCATCGATTGCCCCACGCGATGAGCACGAGGCCGGTCAGCACGATGTTGGCGATCGAGAGCGGAAACAGGCCGAGCCATCCCAGTCGCATCGCTTGGTCGTAGCGACACCGGGGCAGCGTCCATCGAATCAGCATGAGGACGAAGATCACGACGGCGACCTTCACCATGAACGCACCCACCTGGAGCACAGTCACCACGAGGGGCGACAGCGCGATGCCGGCGCCCCACGGGAAGCGGAAGCCGTCGGCGACGAGATAGGGGATCTGCCAGCCGCCCAGGAAGAGGGACGTGCTGAGCCCGGCGAGCACGATCGTCTCGACCATATCCGTCATGAGGAACATCCCGAACTTCATGCCGCTGTACTCGACGAAGTAGCCGATGATCTCGGACTCACCCTCGGGCATGTCGAACGGGATCCTCTTCGTCGCGGCGATGCCGGCGGTCACGAAGAGGACGAAGGCCAGCGGCTGGGTGATGATGCCCCAGGCCGGCAGCCATCCCCAGAGGAGCTGTCCCTGTCCCCGCACGATCTCCATCAAGTTGAGCGAGCCGTGGATCATGATGACCCCCATGATCGAGGCACCGATAGCGATCTCGGCCGAGATCATGAGGGCCGCGGCGCGCTGGCCGCCGAGGAGCGCGAAGTTGTTGGCCGACGACCAGCCCGCCATCATCACGCCATACACGCCGAGCGAGAGCATCGCGAAGACATAGAGGATGCCGACGTTCAGCGTCACGGCCTGGAGGGGGACCGAGCGGCCCGCCACTTGGAGAGTGTCGCCGAACGGGATCGAGGCGAACGCGACGAGGGCGAAGAAGACCGACACGAACGGCGCCAGCTCGAAGAGCAGGCGGTCGGCGCGCGCGGGGCGGAAGTCTTCCTTGGTCAGCATCTTCAGCGTGTCGGCCAGGGGATGGAACAGGCCCAGGGCACGAATCCCGAAAATGGCCGCCCGGTTGGCGCCGATGCGGTCTTGCATGACCGCCGACTGCTTACGCTCGACCCAGCCGAGGAGGGCGGCCACGTTCAGGACGAAGAACATCATGAACGCGACGCGCCCGAACGCGATGCCGAGGTCCGTCATCATCGAGGGGCTCGCGCGGCCACGCTCCCCGCGACCAGGCGCCCGGTGTCCCCGAGCGCCTGGTAGCTGAGCCCAGCGAAGGCCGGCACGACCGTCGCGAGCCGGCGGAACCAGTGCTCCGCCCGGGTCGCCGACGGCGCCTCGCCGAGGGCCGCGAGGACCCGGTCCAGCATCTCCCACTCGGCCAGCGCCTGGCCGAGTGGCTCGACTGCCTGGCGGAAGCGCTGGACCCGCCCCTCGAAATTCGTGTACGTCCCGTCGCGCTCGACCCACGCCGCCGCCGGGAGCACCCAGTGGGCGCGCTCGCTCGTCCGGTTGGCGTTGGTGCCGGTGAAGACGATCGTCTCGACGGCACGGAGGGCCTCGAGCACCTCGGCCTCGGGCCACCGGCTCGCCATGAGATCGTGCCCGAAGATCCAGAGGCACTTGAGCTGCCGCGCCCGGGCGGCGTCGAGGACGGGGCGTGCGTCGCCGCCCAGCCCCATCAGCTCGGCGCCGAGCGAGTTCGGGTTCTTGTCCGCGCGGATCAGGATGTGGTCCTCGTCGCCCGGCACGCGGGGCGGTACCTGGGCCCCGACGCGGCGCACGGCGCAGATGTCCAGCAGGCGGCGCAGCGCGAAGAGGTCCTCGTTCGCCATCCTCGGCGAAGCAATGACGCCGACCTCGTCCGGCGACAGCCGCCGGAGCGCAGCGGCCACCGCTCCGATCGCCTCGTCCCATGTCGCGTCGCTGCTCGTCCCGCCCTCCCGGCGCGTGGGCGCGAGCAGCCGATCGTTGTCGTCGACGAAGCCGAACCCGTAGCGCCCGGCGTCGCAGATCCACCATTGGTTCACGTCCGCGTTGACGCGTGGCTTCAGCCGGGCGACCCGGCGTCCCTCGGCGTGGTGCGGCCGGCGTCGGTTCACATGGACCTCGATGTTGCAGCCGCGCGCGCACCCCGCGCACACGCTCTTGGCGGTCTCGAGGTACCACACGCGCACCTGAAAGCGGAAGTCGCGGTCGGTCAGCGCACCGACCGGACAGATGTCCACCACGTTGCCCGAGTACTTATTGTCGAGCTCGGTACCCGGAAAGAGCCCGATCTCCGAGTGGTCGCCGCGCTCGAAGATGCCGAGCTCGCCGGTGCCGGTGATCTCGTCGCAAAAGCGCACGCAGCGCGAGCAGAGGATGCACCGCTCGGCGTCGAGGATGACGTGTGGCCCGAGGGGTACCGCCTTGGGCTTGTGCACCTTTTCGTCCGTCATCCTCGGGTCGTAGAGGCCGTGCTGCATGTAGTAGATCTGGAGCCAGCACTCGCCGGCCTGATCGCACACCGGACAGTCGAGCGGATGGTTGATCAGGTGGAACTCCATGATCGACTTCCGCGTCTCGCGCACCCGGTCGGTCTCCGTCAAGACGACCATGCCGTCCGCGGCGACCGTGTTGCACGCAATGGTCGGCCGCGGCGCTTTCTCGATGTCCACCATGCACAGACGGCACTGGCCCGCGATCGAGAGGCTGGGGTGATAGCAGTAGTGCGGCACCTCGACACCGGCGTGGCGCGCGGCCTCGATGAGGTTGGTCCCGGCCGGGACCTCGATCTGCTTGCCGTTGACGGTGAGCCTCGGCATGGCTATTTGAGAACCATCGCCTCGAACTCGCCACGGAACTTCTCGATGTAGGAGATGTACGGGCCCACCGCGCCGTCGTAAAAGGCGCAGATCGTCGTGCCGGCGCCCCGCTTGGCCACGTCGAGGATGGTGTCGAGATCCTCCTTGCGGCCGCGCCCCTCGACGATCCGATGGGTGATCTTGTAGATCCAACCCGTCGACTCGCGGCACGGCGTGCACTGCCCGCAGCTCTCGTGGGCGTAGAAGCGCGCGACGACCATGAGCGCCTCGGGGATCGATACCGTCTCGTCCATCACGATGACTCCCGCCGAGCCCGCCATCGTGCCGGCGTTCTTGAGCCCGTCGACGTCCATGGTAACGTCGATCTCGTCCGCGGTCAGGATCGCGGCCGACGACCCGCCCGGCACGACCGCTTTCAGCCTCCCGTTGCCGGTGACGCCGCCGGCGCGCTCGTAGATCAGCTGCCGCAGCGTGATCGACACCGGAGCCTCGTACACGCCCGGGCGCGCGACGCGGCCAGAGACGGAGTACATCCGGGTCCCGCCCTGGGTCTTGGTGCCGAGCGCGGCGAACCACGCGGCGCCGCGGTTGACGATGTGCGGCACGTGACAGATCGTCTCGACGTTGTTCACGATGGTCGGCGCGCCGAACGCGCCCTTGATGGCTGGAAAAGGAGGCTTGAGCTTCGGCCAGCCCTTCTTGCCCTCGAGCGACGAGATGAGCCCCGTTTCCTCCCCACAGATGTAGGCCCCGGCTCCCCGATGAACGACGATATCGAAGCCGTGTCCGAGATACTGCGCCGCATACGCTTCCTGGACGGCCGAGGAGAACCGCCGCCAGGGTTCGACGTATTCCCCGCGGACGTAGACGAAGGCCGTCGCCGAGCGAATCGCCCGCGCCGCGATCAGCATGCCCTCGATGAGGGCATGCGGGTCGCGCTCGAGCAGGTAGCGATCCTTGAAGGTTCCCGGTTCGCCCTCGTCGGCGTTGATCACGAGATAGACGGGGCCCGCGTGGCTCTTCGGGATGAACGACCACTTGGTACCCGTCGGAAACCCGGCGCCCCCGAGCCCGCGGAGGTTCGAGCGCTTGACCTCTTCGAGGATCGCGGTGGGCTCCATCGCCTGCGCCTTGGCCCATGCCCGGTAGCCGCCCGTCTCCAGATAGGCGCGAAGCGTGTGCGCGTCGGACCGCGCGAAGTTTCGCGTGAGGATCATCTCACCGGTCACGCCAGCCCCTCGAGGATCCGATCGACCTTCGTCGGCGTCAGGTTGAGCTCGTAGCGATCGTCGACCTGCATCATCGGCGCGGCCTCGCAGGCGCAGAGACACTCGACCGAGAGCAGCGTCACCCGGCCGTCCTCGCTCGTCTCGCCCGGGTCGACGCCGAGCCGCTGCCGCAGGTGCGCGATGATCCCCGGCGCACCCGCGAGGTGACAGGAGAGGTTGTGGCAGACCGAGACGACGTGGCGGCCGGGCGGCTCGCGGAAATAGAGCGTGTAGAACGTAACGACCTCGTGGACGTGGGCCGGCGAGAGGCCGAAGAGCGTGGCGACGTACTCCTCGAGGGGGAGCGAGATCCACCCGAACGTCTCCTGCGCCATGTAGAGCACCGGCAGGAGGGCGCCCCGCGGATCGGGGTAGAGCGACTGCAGGCGGCGGACCTCGGCCAGCTGCGCCTCCGAGAAGACCGTGGTCGCGGGGTCCGTGAGGCCGGGATAGCCGTCGCCCTCGCTCACCGGTCGAGCTCCCCGCCGATCATGTTGATCGAGCCGAACGTCGGGATCATGTCCGCCACCATCTCCCCGGTGATCATCCGATGCAGCGCCGCCATCGGCGGCAGGCACGGCGGCCGGCATCGGACCCGATACGGCCGGTCGGAGCCGTCCGAGACGACGTAGAATCCCAGCTCGCCGTTCGCCCCCTCCACCGGGAAGTACGCCTCACCCGGCGGGG
>QHSV01000109.1 GCA_003221655.1 Candidatus Rokuibacteriota bacterium | reverse complement strand
CGTTGCGGCTGGGCTCCATCCGGGCGCGTTTCGCCCGCCGCCGCTGAACGGGAACGGGTCCGGACGGCCCCCTGCGGCACCCGCCACCGCCCCGCTCCCCGGCCTGCTCGGTGGGCTTCGTCGGGGTCTCCGTTCGGGCGTAGCGCAGAACGCGGCCAGCCTACTGCCTTGAGCTCCCCGGCCTCCCCGCAAAGTTCGGTGGGCTCCTGGTCGTTTGCTATCGTCTACGACGATGAGTCGTGCTCGCGCGCGCCGACCACAACGCAAGCCCGTCCGGGCGTCTCGGCGGCCAAGGAAGGTCCGTGTTCCGAAGAAGGTCCGGGTTGCTCCAACGACCCGAGTCGCCAAAAAGGTCCGTGTCCCCCGCCCGACTCCAGCCGAGTTGCGCCTGCTCGCGCTCGCGCAGGAGATTGCCGAGCTCGCGCGTGATGGCGGCGGAAGCCAGGCGCTCTCCGCGGCTCTCCAGAAGCTCGCCGCGGCGTATGGGCCGACGGCGCCGCTGCCCCGCGAGGTCTTCCGCGCCTGGGTACCGAGTCGCACCGACAAGACCGCCACCCTCGCGCTGGCATGGGCGCGCGAGCAGGTGCGTTTGGGGCTTCAGGAGGTCGTTGAGCGGACGCTGAAAGGAGCCAGGAGCCGCGTCGACATCGACGCGGAGACATTCGCCTGGCTTCTGCTCGCCGCGTGCGAGGCGATCGCTCAGGAGCCGCCGTCGGCGGTGGCCGATCGCGTCCGGGCGCTCCTGCAGCTCATCGGCCACGGCCCCGCCGCCGGCTGAGGCCGTCGAGGACCAGGAACGCGGCCCCGGCGCCCAGCGTCACAAGGTTGACCTGAACCGAGGCGCGATGGGCCCGGGCGAAGATGGCGTCGTCGCGCGTACGACGGCCGATCTCGGCACGCGGCATGAGAACCGTCGATGCCCAGACGAGCATCGTCACCATGAGCCCGCAGAGCGCCGTGGCGAGCAGGGGCCGAAGACACCCCTCCGTCCCCCAGATCACCTGGATCGCCGAGGCGGCGAGAGCGATCGCGCTCAGCGTCAATCCCCACTGGTAATAGCGCGGGAGCACGGCCGTGACGGCCTGGCCGGCGATCGCGCGGTCGATCGTCTTGAAGACGATCGGCGCCACCTCGAACGAGAAGAAGGCCATGATCCCGAGCCAGCCGGCGACGCAGACCACGGCGAGCGCCCTGAAGAGTCTCATCGACGCGACGCGAGGAAGGGCAGCACGCGTTCGGCGAAGAGGACACCGACGGAGATCACGCAGGCGAGCATCGCCGACGCTCCGGAAGGAGTCAATATTGACGGGCCTCGTGCCGGGCGGTAGAGTTCGCGGCGATGCGAGCCCGCCTCCTGGTCGGTGTCGCGGTTGTTGTCGCCGCCGCCTCGGCCCCAGCCCAGACGCCAGTAGAGGCGGCGCGCGCTCTCGTCGCCCGCTATCACGAGGACGCTACGGCGCTCGATCGCGCGCGGGACCTCCTCGACGCGGCTCTCGCCAAGGACCGGCAGGTCGAGACGATGGTGATGCTCTCGTACGTCCAGTTTCTCCTCGGCGACATTCGAGCGACGACGGCCGACGAGAAGCTCGCCGCGTATGATCGGGGCCGAGAGCTGGGCAAGCGCGCGGTCGAGCTGGCGCCCAAGAGCCACGACGCCCACATCTGGTACGCGATCAACACGGCGCGGTGGGGCGAGACGAAAGGCATCCTTCGATCGCTCTTCCTCTTGCCGACGGTCAAGGAGGAGATCCGCATCCTGCTCGAGCTCAACCCGCGCTCGCTCCGTGCCCACGTGCTGGCCGGCAACGTGTTCCTGGAGGTGCCGGGATTCGCCGGCGGCGACCGCGCGAAGGCCGAGGAGCACTTCAAGAAGGCGCTCGAGGTCGATCCGCGGTTCACCGGAGCCCGCCTGGATCTTGCCCGTGTCTACATCGCCGACACGCGCTACGCCGACGCGCGTCGCGAGCTGCAGCGAGTCATCAACGAGACCACTCCCACAATCGTCGCCGACTGGACCGTGAAGGACGCGCCACGCGCCAGAAAGCTGCTCGAGTCCATCAAAGACCGGAAGTAGCGATCGGTGCCGTCATCCGCCGGCTTCGGCGGAGCGCGCCGCGCTGGAACCCGACCGCGCTCGCGGTCGTCGCCGAGCGCGATCGCGATCCGTTCCGCGTCCTCATCGCCTGCATCCTGTCGCTGCGCACGCAGGACACGACGACCGGTCCCGCCTCCGAGCGCCTCTTCGCCGTGGCCGCGGCGCCGGAGACCATGTTGAAGCTGGTACCCCGACAGATCGAGCGACTCATCTATCCGGTCGGCTTCTACCGTACGAAGGCGCGCGTCATTCTCGGGATCTGCCGGGACCTGCTCGCGCGATTCGACGGCCGCGTGCCCGACACGATCGACGAGCTCCTCACCCTCAACGGCGTGGGACGGAAGACGGCCAACCTGGTCGTGACGATGGGCTACGGCAAGCCCGGCATCTGTGTGGACACCCACGTGCACCGGATCTCGAATCGGCTGGGCTACGTGAAGACCCGGAACCCCGAAGAGACCGAGATGGCGCTCCGGGGGAAGCTGCCGCGCCGCTACTGGATCGGCTACAACGACCTCCTCGTCTCCTTCGGGCAGAACATCTGCGTGCCGATCTCTCCCCGCTGCTCGCTCTGCCCCGTCGCCACCCTCTGCCGCCGAATCGGCGTCAAGACCGCCCGCTGACCAAGAAGTCTCACGACTGCGCCGACCGAGCCGGCGGCGCAGCCGCCTCAAGGTCGCGAGGTTCCGGAGATCGGCGGTGGGCTCAGGTTCCTTGGGAGTCTCCAAAACCTTGGGCACCCGCGCGAAGCGGCGGTCATTCAACAGGAACCGGAACGGAGCGAGCCCGAGGAAACCGCGGCCGATGTGCTCATGGCGGTCGAGTCCCGAGCCGAGAGGCGCCTTTGCGTCGTTCAGATGAAACGCCAGCACTCGGCGACGCCCCACCGCGGCCTCGCATTCCGCCATTGCCCGCCCGTAGCCGGCCTCGGTGCGGACGTCGTACCCGGCGGCGAACAGGTGGCATGTGTCGACGCAGACGCCGATCCGCTCGGGTCGGGCCGCGCCGTCGATCAGTGTCGCGAGCTCGGCGAACGTCCGGCCGAGCGAGTTGCCGCCGCCCGCAGTGTTCTCGAGCGCGACTTTGACGCGACAACCACTGGTACGCGCGAGCACCTGGTCGAGCGCGGCGATGACCCGGCGGAGCCCGGCCTCGAGCCCGGCGCCCATGTGGGAGCCGGGGTGAATGACCACGCACGAGAGCTCGAGCGCCTCCGCGCGCTCGAGCTCGTCGGTGAACGCGCTCACCGCCTGCGCCCACGCGGACGCGTCCGGGCTCGCGAGGTTGATGAGGTAGCTCGAGTGCGCAAAGGCGCGCCGGATGCCTGTTCGCCGCCGGGCCGCGCGAAACATGCGAACCTCGTCGGCTTCGAGGGGCTTTGCCGCCCACTGGCGCTGGTTCTTCAAGAAGATCTGGATTGCGCCGCAGCCGACCTCGCGGCCCCGCTCGAGGGCGTGGTGGAGACCGCCCGCAATGGACATGTGAGCGCCGATCTCGTCGCCGGGCGGCGTCATGGCGGCCAAGGTACCACTCTGCTATGCTGGCTCCAATGAAACCGCTGGCGATCCCTTCGGCGTTCACGACGACCTTCACCCTGGAGTACGGCGTCACCGAGGCCGACATGCGGCGGCTCTACGAGAACGCCAAGCGTGATCAGTGGAACGCCTCGCGGGATATCCCCTGGTCGGCCGCGCCCTCGTCCGACGGACGCGTGATCGCCGACGAGCTGATCGACGTCTACGGCAGCCCGCTC
The DNA here is from genome assembly GCA_003221655.1 of Candidatus Rokuibacteriota bacterium. Classification (GTDB taxonomy): domain Bacteria; phylum Methylomirabilota; class Methylomirabilia; order Rokubacteriales; family CSP1-6; genus AR31. Next base: position 1,505 of record QHSV01000109.1, on the reverse strand, counting down.
TGGGAGCGTCTTCCGGAGGCCGACCGGGTGACGCTGAACCGTCGCATCGCCGCCTGGCGCCTCTCGGTGCTCATGCACGGTGAGCAGGGTGCGCTCCTCGCCTGCAGCCAGATGGTCGACATCGTGCAAGGAGCCGACGCCAAGTTCTTCCAGGCCACGCAGGTGGTGGACGAGGCCCGGCACAACGAGGTCCTGAGCCGCTACCTCACCGAGCGTCTCGACGGCCTCACGTACTCGATGCCGGCGAACGAGCGCGACCTTTTCGACTCGATCCTGTCGGAGAGCCGCTGGTATCTCAAGACGATCGCGCTGCAGCTCGTCGCGGAGACCTTCGCGGTCGCGCTGTTCAAGATGATGAGCGAGAGCGCGCGCGATCCGGTCCTGGAAACGATCTGCAAGCGCATCCTGCAGGACGAGTCGCGTCACATGGGGTTCGGCATGCTCGCGCTCCCCCGGGTCGTGAACGAGGCGTCGGCCTCCGAGCGCCGCGAGCTCGAAGACTACACGTGCTTCGCGCTGGAGAAAACGCTGACGGGCTTCTTCCCGCTCGAGGCGTACCAGGACGCAGGATTCAGCCCGCGTCAGATCGACGAGGTCAAGCGCTATCGCCGCGAGACGGCCGCGTCCAACGACTACGCGCCGTTTCGCAAGTACTTCAAACGGGACATGCACGGGTCGATGGTGGCGAACCTGGCGCGTCTCGGTCTCCTCACCGACCGCGTCCGGCCGCGCCTCGAAAAGCTCGGCGTCACCCTCCCGGCGAGCTGACCGGCCCGACCAGCTCGCCCAGCCGTCGCGTCCGATAACGCCACAGCGCGGCAATCTGTCGGCGCACGAGCAGCGCGTGCACCGCGCGCCCGAGCGGGCCGAGCGGTAGCCGATAGGTCACCCGGTCCTCCACCCACGTCCCACCCCGCTCCTCCAGGAAGCGATGGCGATGCTCCCAGCGGGCGTAGGGCCCCCGCACCTGAACGTCGACGAAGCGATAGGGCGGATCCCACTCCCGGATGAACGCCCGCCACCTCACCGGCACACCGAGCCACGACATTCGGAGATCGACCACCGCGCCGTTGGAGAGCGCGTGCGGCCCGCCGACGACGCGGAGGCCGAACGACGCTGGGGTGAGCAGGACGAGATTCGAGGACTCGGTGAAGAACGCGAACACGTCGGTGCGCGCCCTGGCGAGCCACACGCGCGACTCGAGAATGTAGTCGGCCATGCAGATCGCCGCTACCGCCTCCTAGCCGAGCTTCTTGACCTCGGCGAGGATCTTGTCGGGCTGCGGCAACTCTCCCTTGCCGTACCGCTCGATGAAGCGGATCTTGCCCTGCTCGTCCACGACGAACGTCGCCCGGCTGTTGGCGTTCCACTCGGGCCAGTAGACGCCGTAGTCCTTCGAGACGGTGCGGTGGATATCCGAGAGCAGCGGATAGTTGCTGATACCGACCGACGTGGCCCAGTTGGCGTGACTGAACGGGCTGTCCGTGCTGATACCCAGGACCTGG